>CAXRGK010000300.1:0-2896 GCA_964230145.1 Burkholderiaceae bacterium
AGGACGGCAGCCCGCGACAGCCCGGAGAGATCGACATGTACATCGTGCGCGAAAACACCGAGGGCGAGTACTCGGCCGTGGGTGGCCGCATGTTTCCCGGCACCGAGCGCGAGATCGTGATGCAGGAGACCATCATGAGCCGCGTGGGTGTGGACCGCGTGCTCAAGTTCGCCTTCGAACTCGCCCAGTCGCGCCTCAAGAAGCACCTCACCAGCGCCACCAAGTCCAACGGCATTGCGATCACCATGCCCTACTGGGACGAGCGTGTGGCCGAAATGGCCAAGGCCTACCCGGGCGTGAACGTCGACAAATTCCACATCGACATCCTGACGGCGCACTTTGTGCAACGCCCGGACTTTTTCGACGTGGTGGTGGCCAGCAACCTGTTCGGTGACATCCTGTCCGACCTGGGGCCGGCCTGCACCGGCACAATCGGCATCGCGCCCAGCGCCAACCTCAACCCGGACCGCAAGTTCCCGTCCCTCTTTGAGCCAGTACACGGTTCGGCGCCCGACATTGCAGGCAAAGGCATTGCCAACCCGATCGGTCAGATCTGGTGCGGCGCCATGATGCTGGAGTTCCTGGGCCACAAGGACGCACACGACGCAATTCTCTCGGCCATCGAGAAGATGCTGCAGCCCGGCAGTGGCGCGCCTCGCACGCCCGATCTGGGTGGCACCGGTTCCACCAGCGACGTGGGCAAAGCAATTGCTGCACTGATCTGAAACCCGTTGACCAGGAACAGGTGTGTTTAGAGGCTAAAATCGGCAAATGCACTGAACTGGTGTCGTGTTTCAGGTGGGGTGCTTAGCTCAGTTGGTAGAGCGGCGCCCTTACAAGGCGTAGGTCGGGGGTTCGAGCCCCTCAGCACCCACCACCCCCACGTAAGGCGAACAAGGTTGTTCGCCTTTTTTTTCATCGAGAGAGCGTCATGTTCGATACCGTCCGCAACAACTCCAAGATCATGATGGGGCTGCTGTTCCTGCTGGTCATCCCGTCGTTCGTGATGTTCGGCATTGAGGGGTACAGCCGTTTTACGGACAAGGCTGCGGCGGTGGCCCATGTAGACGGGCATAAGATCACCCAGCAGGAATGGGATGACGCCCACAAGCGCGAGGTGGACCGCATCCGTGCCCAGATGCCCAACGTGGATCCCAAGCTGCTCGATTCGTCCGCTGCCAAGCAGACCACGTTGGAGCAGATGGTCAACGAACGGGTGCTGGCCGTGGCTGCACAAAAGCAGCTGCTGATCACCAGCGACGCACGTCTGGCGCGTGATCTGCAGCAAAACCCCGTCATTGCCAGCTTGCGCGGCCCGGATGGCAAGCTCGATATGGAGCGTTACAGGCAACTGGCTGCCAGCCAGGGCCTGACCCCCGAAGGGTTCGAGGCCCGTGTGCGTCAGGACCTGTCCAGCCGCCAGGTGCTGGCACCGCTGCAGGCGTCGGCGCTGCCGCTGGCCAAGCAGACCGATGCAGCCCTGCAGGTAGGCCTGCAGCGCCGCGAGGTGCAGATCCAGAAGTTTGCAGCCAAGGACTTCGCTGCCAAAGTCCAGGTCAGCGACGCCGATCTGGAGAGTTACTACAAAGCCAACGCCGAACGTTTCCGTTCGGTGGAATCGGCAGACGTCGAGTACCTCGTGCTCGACATCAACAGCCTGATGGCCTCGGTGACTTTACCCGAGCAGGACCTCAAAACCTATTACGAACAGAACCTGCAACGCCTGGCAGGCCAAGAGCAGCGCCGTGCCAGCCACATCCTGGTCAACGCGGCCAAGGATGCGCCGGCCGCCGAACGCGACAAGGTCCGAGCCAAGGCGCAGGAGCTGCTGGCCCAGGTGCGCAAGGCGCCCAAATCGTTTGCTGATGTGGCACGCAAGAATTCACAGGATCCGGGATCGGCTTCCAAGGGCGGCGACCTGGACTTCTTCGCCCGTGGCGCGATGGTCAAGCCGTTTGAAGACGCGGTCTTTGGCATGAAAGAGGGCGAGATCAGCGATGTGGTCGAGTCCGATTTCGGTTTCCACATCATTCAGCTCACCGGCATCAAGTCACCCAAGGCCCCCAGCTTTGAATCCATGCGTCCGCAGCTGGAAGCCGACCTGCGCAAGCAACAGGCCCAGCGCAAATTTGCCGAACTGGCCGACACCTTCAGCAACAGCGTCTACGAGCAGGCCGATGCCCTCAAGCCGGTGGCCGACAAGCTCAAGCTGACGCTCAAGCAGGCCAAAGGCGTGACGCGTGTCCCCGGCATCGGCATGCCCTCGGAGCTGGCCAACCCGAAAGTGCTGCAGGCCCTGTTCTCCGACGACGCGGTCAGCAAGCAGCGCAACACCGAAGCCATCGAAATCGGGGCCAGCACGCTGCTCTCGGCCCGTGTGGTCAAACACTATCCCTCGGTGGTGCGCCCCTTAGCCGAAGTGCGTGACGATGTGCACAGGCAATTCGTGCAGGCCCGAGCGGTAGAACTGGCACGCGCCGAGGGCGAGGCCAAGCTGGCTGCGGCGAAAGCCCAACCTGATGCGGCCACCATGGGCGCAGCCCTGGCCGTCTCTCGCGACCAACTGCAATCCCAGCCACAGGCGCTGGTGGATGCGGCCTTGCGCGCAGATCCGGACAAGCTGCCCGCTTTTGTGGGTGTGGACCTGGGCGCCGAAGGTTATGCCGTCGTTCGCGTCAACAAGATCGTTGCGCGTGAGCCCCAGTCTCCCGAGCAGGCCCGCCAGACCCGCCAGCAGTTTGCTCAGCTGTGGGGGCAAGCCGAAATCCAGGCCTACATGGCTGCCCTGAAAAAGCAGTTCAAGGTCGAGATCCTCGTTTCGCCGCAGAAAAGCGCACAGGCCAACGAAAAGCGCTGAGCTTCGGGCTATAATTCCATCTCTGCGGTGGCTATAGCT
>CAXRGK010000301.1:0-3245 GCA_964230145.1 Burkholderiaceae bacterium
TGCACGGTGGCGGTGCTGCCGTTGCTGGCCACCGACAGCACTTCGTGCCCGGTCAGCAGCTTGACGCCCAGGCGCTCGCAGGCCTGCGCCAGACCAAAGGTGAACTTGTGGATGTCGCCCGTGGAGTCGCTTTCGGTGAAGTAGCCGCCGTAAAACTGGCCCTGCAGTGTGGGCTCGATGGCGCGCATTTCCTCGGGCGTGACGGCTCGGCGCTCCAGTCCCCCTGCGGCCAGCAGTTTCGACACACGGCCGGCGTGGTCAAAGCCTTTCTTGTCGCGGTATATGTGCAGGATGCCTTCACGCTTGTGGTCGAAGTCAATGCCTTCGGACGCGGCCCAGGCGAACAGGTGTTCGCGGGCCGCAATGGCCAGCTTGGTCGTGTCGATGGTGTTGCGCTCGTACTTGGGGATGTTGGCGACGAATTCGGCGATCCAGCTGAGCTTGTGCCAGCTCGGCTTGGGGTTCATCAACAGCGGTGCGTCGGCCTTCATCATCCACTTGAGGCCCTTGATGAGCGTGGACGGGTGGGTCCAGACCTCGGCATTGGAGGCCGAGAGCTGACCGCCGTTGGCATACGAGGTTTCCATCGCCGCGTAGCGGTTCTTTTCAATCAGGGTGACCTCGAAACCCTGACGGGCGAGGGCGTAGGCGGAAGTGACGCCGGTGATGCCGCCGCCGATGACCACGATGTGCTTTTTCATGGAGCTTTCTCTCTTTGCAAAACGTCTCAAATGGATGGACACGCAGCGCACGGCATGTGTGCTGCATGACCCCCTCTGTTTGAGACCTGAGAGATTCGTTCCAGACTGGAACTTGCTCCTGCGGTGGACCGGGATGACGAATCCCGGCCGCTCTTCAGAGTGTTTGACACCGAGGTGTCGGCCTGCATCGGTCCTTTGGCCTGAGAGTTTCCGGGGCGGTTGCTCCTTCGGCGCTGTCCTGTAGACAGTCTCTCCCGATGCAGGTTGTTGATCTTAAGGTTGAATGCGTGTCTTGTGAAGTGTGATTGTCCGCGAATGGTGCCGCATACCTGGCCCTGTAGGAGCGCGCCCCTGCGCGCGAACAGCATTCGGCCGCAGGGGCTGCCTCCTACAGCCAGGGAGGGGCGCCCGTCCGGTCAGGCGTACTCGCTCAGCGGGATGCAGCTGCAGAACAGGTTGCGGTCACCATAGACGTTATCGACCCGGCCCACCGGTGGCCAGTACTTCACGCTGCCCGGCACGCGCCCCTTAAGGGCACCACCGACTTCACGCGGGTAGGCGCGGTCCCACTCGGCAGCCATGAGGCTGTCGGCGGTGTGCGGCGCGTTCTTGAGCGGGTTGTTGTCCTGCGGCCAAGCACCGTTTTCCACCTGCCGAATCTCTTCGCGGATGGCGATCATGGCTTCGATGAAGCGGTCGATCTCTTCAAGTGTTTCGCTTTCGGTCGGTTCGACCATCAGGGTGTTGGCCACTGGGAAAGACAGTGTGGGCGCGTGAAAGCCGTAGTCCATCAGGCGCTTGGCCACGTCCTCGGCCATCACGCCGCAAGTGTCCTTGAAATGGCGCAGATCCAGAATGCACTCGTGAGCCACATGGCCGTTTTCGCTCGCGTAAAGCGTGGGGTAGTGCGGTGCCAGACGCTTGCTGATGTAGTTGGCGGCCAGGATGGCGGCCTCGGTGGCATGCTGCAGGCCTTCGGCGCCCATCATGCGGATGTACATCCAGGAAATCGGCAGCACGGCGGCGTTGCCATAAGGCGCAGCAGACACAGCGCCCACGCCATTGACCTTGAGGCCTGCTGTGGCATGGCCGGGCAGGTAGGGCACCAGGTCTTCGACCACGCAGACAGGGCCGACGCCAGGGCCGCCACCGCCGTGGGGGATGCAGAAGGTCTTGTGCAGGTTCAGGTGGCTCACGTCACCGCCGAACTCGCCGGGCGCGGCCACGCCCACCAGCGCGTTCATGTTGGCGCCGTCCACGTACACGCGGCCACCATGCTGGTGCACCAGTTCGCACAGGGCTTTGACCTGCGTTTCGAACACGCCGTGCGTGCTGGGGTAAGTGATCATCACGGCGGCGAGGTTGGCGCTGTGCTGCTCGCACTTGGCGCGCAGGTCGTCCATGTCCACGTTGCCGTTGTCGTCGCACTTGGTCACCACCACCTGCATGCCCACCATCTGGGCGCTGGCGGGGTTGGTGCCGTGGGCGCTGGAGGGAATCAGGCAGATGTTGCGGTGGCCTTCGCCACGGGCGCGGTGGTAGGCCTGAATGACGAGCAGACCGGCGTACTCGCCTTGCGAGCCGGCGTTGGGCTGCAGGCTGATGCCCTTGTAGCCGGTGGCCTGGCAAAGCCAGTCGCGCAACTGCTGGTCCAGTTCGGCATAGCCCTGCAGCTGGTCGGCCGGGGCAAAGGGGTGGGGCAGTGCGAACTCGGGCCAGGTGATGGGGATCATCTCGCTGGTGGCGTTGAGCTTCATGGTGCACGAGCCCAGCGGGATCATGGTGCGGTCCAGCGCCAGGTCCTTGTCGGAGAGCTGGCGGATGTAGCGCAGCATCCCGGTCTCGCTGTGGTATCGGTTGAAGACCGGGTGCGTGAGGAAACTGCTGGTGCGGCGCAGCGGTTCGGGGATCAGCGGGGCGATGCCTTTTTCAAACTGCTCAAAAGACGGCAGCTTCTGGCCATCCTGCGCGAACAGGCTCCAGAGCGTGGCGATGTCTTCGCGCTGGGTGGTTTCGTCGAGCGTGATGCCCACAAAGCCCGCACGGCCACCGCTGTAGCGGCGCAGATTGATCTGCTTGGCCACTGCCTTGGCGTGCAGGGCGTCGGCCGCGGCGGCGCTGCCGCAGTCCACGGTCAGCGTGTCGAAGGCGGTGCCGTGCAAGAGCGAGGCGCCCAGCGATTTGAGGCCCTCGGCCAGCACGGCGGTGTAGCTGGCAATCCGCTGGGCGATGCGCTTGAGGCCTTCCGGCCCGTGGTAGACCGCGTACATGCTGGCCACGACAGCAGGCAGCACCTGCGCGGTGCAGATGTTGCTGGTCGCCTTTTCGCGGCGGATGTGCTGCTCGCGGGTTTGCAGGGCCAGACGGTAGGCCGGATTGCCATGCGCATCCACGCTCACGCCCACCAGGCGACCCGGCAGCGACCGCTTGTACTCGTCGCGGCAGGCCATGAAGGCCGCGTGGGGGCCACCCGCACCCATGGGCATGCCAAAGCGCTGGGTGGTCCCGACCACGATGTCGGCCCCGTGGGCGCCGCCGCCGTCC
>CAXRGK010000302.1:0-4227 GCA_964230145.1 Burkholderiaceae bacterium
AACAACAGCCTGGACCTGATCGGTCAGGCGCGCCTGCTCTACCAGCACGCCGCCACGCTGATCGGCAACGGCGCCACCGAAGACACGCTCGCGTACTTCCGCGATGTGCCCGACTTCAGGAACTACACGCTTTGCGAACTGCCGCACCTGCCCCTGATGTCGGCCACGGCCCAGGGCGACCGCGACTTCGCGACCACCATCGCACGCAACTTCCTCTACAGCGCACTGATGGTGCTGGTGTGGGAACAGCTGCAGTCTTCCAAAGACGAGCAGCTCGCCGCGATCGCCGCCAAGTCGCTCAAGGAAGCGCGTTACCACCTGCGCCATTCGCGCGACTGGCTGGTGCGTCTGGGTGACGGCACCGACGAATCGCATGCCCGAATGCAGGCCGCCATCGACGCCCTGCTGCCCTACACCCGCGAGTTCTGGGTCGCCAGTGCGCATGAACAAGCCGCGCAGGCCAATGGCAGCGGTGTGGACGTCACCGCTTTGCAGCCTGACTGGAACGCCATCGTGGACGCGGCCCTGGCCGAAGCCACGCTCAAACGCCCGGCCGACAGCGCCTTTGTGCCCACCGGCAAGCAGGGCATCCACTCGGAGCATCTGGGCTTCGTTCTGGCCGAAATGCAGAGCCTGGCGCGTCAGCACCCCGGCGCCAACTGGTAAGTCGCACATGACCACGACCCTGACCCGCGCAGAGCAGGCCTGGCAATTGCTGGAGGGCCTGAGCGACCCGGAAATCCCGGTCATCACGCTGCGCGAGCTGGGCATCCTGCGCGCAGTGCGCGAAGGTGCCGACGGTCTGGAAGTGGTGATCACGCCCACCTACAGCGGCTGCCCGGCGATGGGCCAGATCGAAGACGACGTCAAGGCCACGCTGGCCGCAGCCGGCCTGCAAGCCCGGGTCGTCACGCAACTGGCCCCGGCCTGGACGACCGACTGGATGACCGAGGCCGCGCGCGAAAAACTCCGCGCGTATGGCATCGCCCCGCCGCATGCCTGCGCCAGCGAGCCACCCGGTGGCGCCAGCGTGGTGAAGTTTGCCGCCCGCTCGGCCAAGGCCGACGTCGTGCACTGCCCGCAATGCGGGTCAGCCAACACCACCGAAACCTCCCATTTCGGCTCCACTGCCTGCAAGGCCCTGTACCGGTGCCTGGACTGCATGGAACCGTTCGACTACTTCAAACCCTACTGAACCGCACCAAGAGCGACCCACCATGCGCTTTCATGACCTGACCGTTTCCCGCGTGACGCCCGAAGCCGCCGGCGCCGTGGCCATCACGCTGGCTGTGCCTGCCGATCTGCGCGAGGCTTTCAGCTTCCAGCCGGGCCAGTTCCTGACCGTGCGCGCCGACATTGGCGGGGCCGATGTGCGCCGCAGCTATTCGATCAGCTCGCCACGCAGCCGTCTGGCCCAAGGCGAACTCGAGCTGGGCATCCGCCCGGTCGAAGGCGGTGTGTTCTCCAACTGGGCTGCCAGCCAGCTCAAGGCCGGCGACACCCTGCGCGTGATGCCGCCCGATGGCCGCTTCACCGTGCAAAAGCAGCGCGCCATCCACCGTGTGGGCTTTGCTGCCGGCTCGGGCATCACGCCCATCCTGTCGATCCTGGCCACCACGCTCGAAGAGCAGCCGGAGTCGAAGTTCACCCTGGTCTATGGCAACCGCCGCATGGACAGCGTCATGTTCAACGAGGCCCTGCAGGACCTCAAGGACCGCTACCCCTCGCGCCTGACGCTGATCCACATCCTCTCGCGCCAGGCGCAGGAAGTGCCACTGCTCGAAGGCCGCATCGACGCCGCCAAGGTGCGCGCCGTCATGGACGCCTTCCTGCCCGTGGGCAGCATGGACGAGGTCTTCATCTGCGGCCCCGAGGCCATGATCGAAGAGACCGAGAAGACGCTGCTCGAAGCCGGCGTGAAGGCCGACCGCATCCGCACCGAGCGTTTCACCTCGCCCACGCTCGAAGCCCTGACGCCCGAGCAAAAGGCCAAAGCCGTGCTGGGCCACAAGGCCACGCGCGACGGCGGCGAAGTGCAGCTGACCGTGGTGCTCGACGGCAAGCCTTACGAGATGCCGATGAACCGGGACGAAAAAATCCTCGACATCGCGCTCGCCATGGGCCTGGACCTGCCGTACTCGTGCAAGGGCGGCGTGTGCTGCACCTGCCGCTGCAAAGTCACCCAGGGCACGACCGTGATGGACAAGAACTTCACACTCGAAAAACCCGAAGTCGATGCCGGCTTCGTGCTGTCCTGCCAGGCGCGACCGACCAGCGACCGCGTGGTGGTCAGCTTCGACGAGCGCTGATGCATCAGGCGCTCCATGCAAAACGCCCCGCAGAGCGGGGCGTTTTGATTTGGATGACCGGTTCGATCAGAAGCGGTAACCGATGCCGACGCTGGCGGCGACGGGATCCAGCTTCAGGGTACCTGCGTTAGAGCCACCGGAATAGACATCGGTCTTGATGTAAATTTTCTTGACATCAAAGTTCAGCGACCAGTTTTTGTCCAAGGGGATATCCACGCCTGCCTGCAAAGCGCCGCCCCAGCTGTGGCTGTCGAGCGAATAGCCGGGCATATTCACGCTAGAGATCTTGGTGTAGTTGATACCAGCACCTACATACGGCTTGAAACCATTGAAGTCGGTGAAGTGGTACTGGGCCAGCAGGGTGGGAGGCAGGTGCTTGAAGGTACCCAAGGCGGCAGTACCTGCATACACGGTTTGCTTCTGCGGCACCGTCAAGATCAGTTCGGCGGCCACGTTCTTGTTGAAGAAATAAGTCACATCCACTTCCGGAATGGTCTTGTCGTTGACATTCACGCCAGCAAGAGCTGCTGTATTGGTCTTATTGGCCATGTCCAGATGGGTCGCACGGAAACGCACCATCCACGGACTTTCCTGGGCTTGCACAGCGCCGAGACCACAGGCGGCCAGAGCGGCCAGAACGATCATTTTTTTCATGGTTTTCATCCTCTGATTCAGAAGCACAACCGCTTCAGGAACCATTGGAATTGACCGCGGGCAAGGGCGTTTTGCGTCAGATCAAATCCGGGAAAACCACGACCTGACGCCCGCACGGGGTTTGTGTCAGATCAAAAAGAACTGTCGGATTTTCGAGATGCGTGAGGCACCGCACTGCGGTGCAAGGCCACCTTGGCACGCCCTTTCCGGCGAAAACCCAGAGCTTGCGCAGCAGCTTCGCTGAGGTCGATCACGAACCCACGTTTGGAAGGTCCACGGTCATTGATCCGGACCTGCACCTCACGCCCGTTGCGCAGGTTGACCACGCGCACCCAGCTGCCCAGCGGCAGGCGAGGATGTGCCGCCGTGAAAGCATGCCCGTCAAACCGCTCGCCACTGGCGGTACGGCGTCCCTGCCAGCGCCGTCCACCGTACCAGGTGGCCATGCCTTGCTCCAGCAGGGTCGCGGGTTCCGACACGTCTGCAGCGGTCGCTTCGGTCTCCGGCAAGGCATCGGCCAGTGCAGCACGGGCACACCACAGCGCCAGCAGCCCCGCACTGAACGTGCGACGCTTCATGCGCCTTTCAGGCGCGACAGGATGTCGGTGGTCGCCGCGCTCTGGTTCATGGTGTAGAAGTGCAGCGCCGGCACACCCGCCGAGATCAGCTGGTCACACAGATCGGTCACCACCTCCAGACCAAAGGCCTTGATGGACGCGATGTCATCGCCATAAGCCTGAAGGCGCAGACGGATCCAGCGTGGAATCTCGGCACCGCAGGCATCCGAGAAGCGCAGCAGCTGCGAAGAGCTGGTGATCGGCATGATGCCGGGCACCACCGGGATGTCCGCCCCCAGCTTGTGCGCCTCATCCACAAAACGGAAATAGGCATCGCTGTTGTAGAAGTACTGCGTGATGGCCGAGTTGGCCCCGGCCTTGACCTTGGTGGCAAAGGCCTGCAGGTCGGCTTCGGGCGATTTGGCCTGTGGGTGCACCTCGGGGTAGGCCGCCACCTCGATCTGGAAATCGTCACCCGTTTCAGCACGGATGAAAGCCACCAGATCGCTCGCATACTGGAACTCGCCACCAGCCCCATAGCCACTGGGCAAATCGCCACGCAGGGCCACCAGACGCTTCACACCCATGCCCTTGAGCGTGGCCAGCTGCGCACGCACCGAAGCCTTGGTGGCGCCGATGCACGAAAAATGCGAGGCCGCCGCCACACCTTCGGCAATGATCTCGCCCACGGTGGCAAAAGTGCCTTC
>CAXRGK010000303.1:0-2417 GCA_964230145.1 Burkholderiaceae bacterium
GGCTGCGACACATGACAGGCCTCGGCCGCCTTGCCGAAGTGCTTTTCGCGGGCCACCGCGACGATGTATTTGAGTTCAGTCAGTGTCATGGCTTGTTGATTGTAGAAGTGCACCGGTGTAGCCCGTCATTGCGAGCCACACTGTGGCGCGGCAATCCATGGATTGCTTCGCTGTGCTCGCAATGACGCGCGGAATCACGCCTTGAGGTACTCCGCTTTGCCCCCCAGCCAGCGGCCAATATGCCGCTCGGCCAGTACGGGGTGGCGGTCCAGCATCTGCGGCGCCAGTTCGCGCGCCCAGTCCAGCAAAGGCGCGTCGATCGTCAGATCGGCAAAACGCAGCAGCGGGGCGCCAGACTGGCGCGCGCCCAGAAACTCGCCAGGGCCGCGGATTTCCAGATCGCGGCGGGCGATTTCGAAACCGTCGTTCGTCTCGACCATGGCGCGCAGGCGTTCGCGTGCGGTCTCGCCCAATCGACCGCTCTCGCCCGTGCCGTACAGCAGCACGCAGGCCGAAGCCGCCGCGCCGCGCCCCACCCGCCCGCGCAGCTGGTGCAGCTGGCTCAGGCCAAAGCGCTCGGCATGTTCGATCACCATCAGCGAAGCGTTGGGCACGTCCACGCCGACTTCGATCACCGTGGTGCTCACCAGCACGCCCATCTGGCCGCTGGTGAACAGGTCCATCACCGCTTTCTTTTCGGCCACTGGCATGCGCGAGTGCAGCAGCCCCACCATCACGCCGGGCAGCGCTTCGCTCAGTTCGGCATGGGTCTGCGTGGCATTGGTCAGGTCCAGCGCCTCGCTCTCTTCAATGAGCGGACACACCCAGTACACCTGCCGGCCCTGCTGCAGCTGCGCGCCGATGCGTTCGATGATCTCGTCACGGCGGCTGTCCGAAATCACCCGCGTGACAATGGGCGTGCGCCCGGGCGGCAGTTCATCGATCACCGACACATCCAGATCGGCGTAATAGCTCATGGCCAGCGTGCGCGGGATGGGCGTGGCGCTCATCATCAGCAGGTGCGGCTCCATGCCGTCCTCCTGCATCTTGCCGCGCAGGGCCAGCCGCTGGGCCACGCCAAAGCGGTGCTGCTCGTCGATCACAGCCAGCGCGAGGTTCTTGAACTTGACCTGCTCCTGAATGACCGCGTGCGTGCCCACCACCAGCGCGGCCTCGCCGGACTCGATCAGCGCCAGCATTTCGGCACGCTCTTTCTTCTTCTGGCTGCCGGTCAGCCACGCCACTTTCACACCCAAGGGTTCGAGCCAGCCCACCAGCTTGCCGAAGTGCTGGCCGGCAAGGATTTCGGTCGGCGCCATCAACGCGCACTGCCAGCCCGCATCGATCGCCACCATCGCCGCCAGTGCGGCCACCACCGTCTTGCCCGCACCCACATCGCCCTGCAGCAGGCGGTGCATGGGCACGGGGCGCGCCAGATCGACGGCGATCTCGTGGCCGACGCGTTGCTGCGCGTTCGTCAGCGCAAAAGGCAGGCCAGACAGCAATTGAGCGTGCAGCCCTTCGGCCCGCAAGGGCAGCACCGGGGCGCGCAGCAAATCACGTTCACGCTTGGCCGTCAGCTGCGAGAGCTGCTGCGCCAGCAGCTCCTCGCACTTGAGGCGAATCCAGGCCGGGTGCGTCTTGTCTTCGAGCGTGGCCAGCGACACATCGGGCGTGGGGTGGTGCAAAAACTGCAGCGCCTCGCGCAGCGTCATGGCGGCGCGCCGGTCCGGCCAGTGGATGCCCGGCGGCAGGGTCTCGCTCAGGTCGGCATGTGTGAGCCCATTGATGACAGCGCGGCGCAGATAGGCCTGCGGCAACCCGGCCGTGGTCGGGTACACCGGCGTCAGCGCCTTCGCCAGCTCGCCGCCCGCCGCCTTGAAGCTCGGGTGCATCATCGCCAGCCCCATGAAGCCACCGCGCACCTCGCCCCGGATGCGCAGCCGGTTGCCCACGGCCAGCACCTTCTGGTGCGAGGGGTAGAAGGTGAAAAAGCGCAGTTGGCAAGTGTCCGAGCCATCGTCCACCGTCACCAGCAACTGACGGCGCGGCTTGAAGGTCACCTCGCAGGCCGTCACCGTGGCCTCGATCTGCACCGTGTCGCCATCACGTGCATCGCGCAGCTTGACGATGCGGGTTTCATCCTCGTAGCGCAGCGGCAGGTGCAGGGCCAGGTCGATGTCGCGCACCAGCCCGAGCTTGCGCAGTGCTTTTTGGGGGGCAGAGAGGGTGGCAGACGAACCGGCAGAAGGCATGCGCGGATTGTGCCTTTGTGGGAATTACCTCCTGGCAAGTACCGCTCATCAGGCCATCAGGCCATTAGGCATATTTATATTTATAAATATGATGTATATTAATATCTGTTTTTATTTAAATTCATAAGGATAATAGAATTGAAATTTTCTAAATTTATCAAA
>CAXRGK010000304.1:0-3286 GCA_964230145.1 Burkholderiaceae bacterium
CCGCAAGCTGCTGCGCTGGGACATCGAAGGCCCGACCGATGAACAGGCCGAAGCCACGCTCGAGCTGGCCCGTCACCAGGGCCAGGGCGATGCGATCGCCCTGCTCCTGCGCCGCATGGGCAAGCAGCGCGCCCGTCCTGCCACAGAGCCAAGCGATCCCACGGACGCACCGACATCCGGCAGCACGCCCATGACCGTCAACACCCCGGCCGACGGCAGCGCCATTTCGAAGCCAACGGCACGCGCCTGGCGTGTCTGGTCGTTGCCGCGCTGGGCATGGCCGCGCCTGCCGGCGCCACGGGCGCTTTGGCAGAGTCTGCAGCAGCAGCCGGCCTTCTCATTGGACAAGCTGCGCCAGCGCGGCCCGCTGCTGGGCGTTGCCACCGGTGCACTCGCCTTGTCCGTACTCATCATGATGTGGATCCAGCCAGCGTCTTTTGGCCTCAAGGGCAAAGGGCGGACCGCCACGGCTGATGCACCTGCCGTCGCCACCGCCAAGACCAGCCCTCAGGGCACGCAAACCCCGGTCACCTCGGTGAGCGCAGCCCCTCCTGCCCCCACCCCGATCGATGTGCCCGATCCCGCGGCCGATGCGCAGGCCTGGGTGCGCACCCTGCCCCCGCTGAGCTTCCTGATCCAGCACGGCACCTTGCCCACTTACGACAAGGCGCAGCAAATGCAAAAGTCCTACGCCAGCCTGCGCGACGCCCGCATCGTGGCGGCCTACCGTCCCGGAGAAAAACTGGCCCACTTCGTCGTGGTGTCCGGCCCCTTCGAGCCTGTCGGCAAAGCCTACGAGCGCATCAGCAAGAAAGACCTGCCGACCACCAGCTGGGTGCGCTCCACCCAATCGCTGCAGCAACAGCTGGCAGCCCCTGCCCAGGAGAGCCGTTGATGGCACGCAAGACCCTGATCCGCAATGAGCGGCCGCACGAGGTCAAACTCGGGGACGGCGACCACCTGGCGCAAAGCCACAAGGTCGATGCCCAGGAAGTGACTCCGATCCCGCCTGCCATCCGCAAGCCGGCAGCAGGACGTGCCTCTGCACAGAAAGCCGCTCCATCGCCTGCAGCAGCGGCCCCATCGGCCCCCTCCCGCAAAAAAGCCGCAGCAGGCCACACCGAAACCGCCACAGCACCGCCAGCGCGCAAGCGCGCCAGCCGCCCTGCCAGCACCCCGTCCAAGACCGAAGCCCCCAAACTGCCGGCCAGGGTCCCCGCCGACCGGCTGTGGGAAGACGACAGTGCCGTCATGCAGCGCCTGAACGCCTTGCTGCAGCAAAACGCCCGTCTGGCCGAACAACTGCAACGCATCCAGCATCCCGCCCATCCGAAAGGTTTTCAGCCATGAGCGAGAACACCCCCGTCCAGGCCGACGAGGCCGCGTCAGCGCCAGCGCCAGGCGCTGCCGAACCCTCTTTTGTGAACGATCCGGTCCTGTCGGCAGACCTGCCGCAGGCCGCGCCGGAGCAAAAACTGACGGCTGGCGCAGCCGTCACGCCCCCGTCTGCGCCAGAACCAGCCGTGCATGCCGGCATCACCGTCGATGAGCGCGCCTATGCGCAATACCAGGCCTTGGCCAAGGCGGTGCTGGACTCGGCCGAGATCGCCAGCCGCTCGGCCGAGGCGGCCATTGCCGTGAGCCGTGAAATGAAGCACGCCACCGGCCAGTTCAAGGCATTGAGCGATGCCGGCTACAAGAAGGCCCGCCTGCTGCTGGCCATCGGTGGCGGCGTGATGATCGTCTGTCTGCTGTTTTTCCTGATCATGGGCGTGCGCATGGTCAGCCGCATCAACAAGCTCGACGTGGTGATGGAAGCCGTGGGCAAACGCGTGATCGATCTGAACTCGGGCATGGAGTCACTCGAAGGCCTCAACCGCAGCGTGCAGGAGCTGTCAGCCAAACAGGCCGAACTGACCAAGGCGCAGTCACAGATCGAAGGCCGCATCGACGCGCAACTCAAGCAGTCCGAAAGTCTGGTGCAGAAAGTGCCCGGCGAAACCGCCAAACAGGTGGCCGCCACCAGCGACACCCTCAAACGCGAAGTGCAAGGCATCAACAGCCGCCTTCAAAGCCAGGCCAGCGCCGTGCAAAGCCTGGGCAATGAAGTCAAATCGCTCAAGGGCGCCGTGGGCAATGTGGACGGCCTCAAGCGCGATGTCGAGGCCCTGGTGACCCTGCAACGCGAACGCTATCTGGAGGCGCTGCAGAAAAACAACGCGGCCGCGGCCAAAGAGCGCTCTTTGCAATACCCGCGGGTGCAAGCAGCCAAACCTGGCGAGGCCCCTGGGTCTGTCAGCCCCTCAGCGGGCCAGTCTCCCGGCCCGGTGGTGGTGCCCGCAAGCAAACCTTGAGCCGCGTTACTGCACGCAAAGCATCACGTAACTGACCACGAACACACCGTCCGGAGGAATCTTGCGCCAGTACCCCCAGTCCGTCACGTTGAACAAGGGTTTGCCCGAAAGCTTGGGGCCGGAGAAGCTGGCCATCTGGCCGATGCGGTGCATCTTCTCCTTGCAGTCGTACTCGTTGAGGTACCGCCTGGACATGACCCCTTCCGGGTCGGCCGCCTTGAGGTCCTGCATTTCCCAGACGCGGCGGATGTCGCCTTCGCGCTCGATCGCATTGCGGTTGACATAGAACGTCATGGTCTGCGTCTCCACCAGTTTCGACCAGTTCATGGCCCAGACCGTGGGGCTGCCAACGGCCATGCCTGCGCAGGCCAGCAGCAGACGAAGGGAAAACACAAGAGACCGCGCCGGTGCCGAACGTTTCATGAATGCCTCAAAAATAGGTGCCCGCGAGCGTGACCAGACGGCCGCCCGTGCCCAGCTTGAAGCGGGAAATGCCCGCCAGGGCGCGGGTGTTGACACCGCCCAGGTCCAGCTGCCGCACACCGAGTGCCTGCAACTGGGCGATCGCTCGCCACAGCAGCAGATTATGGACGTTCAGCTGCCGCCCCTCTTCATTGGCCCAGCCGATGTGGTAAGTGGCCCCCGCGCCATGGATCAGGAACAGCATGCTGCCCAGGGTCTCCTTGCCCCGCTGTGCCGAAGCCACCACAAAGGCCTGCTCGCGATCGGCATGGCAGCCGATGTAGGCCTGCACAAAATCGGTCGGCAAGGCATGAAAGCCCCTGACCTGGCGTTGCTGGTTTTCCCGCTCGAGCAGCCACTGCACGTCCTTGAGGCTGCTGCGGACATGCACCTGCAGCCCTGGGGCGGCTTCGGCCCGGACCAGCAGATCGGAAGAGCACACGTCTGAACTCCAGTCACACTGGTAGATC
>CAXRGK010000305.1:0-17306 GCA_964230145.1 Burkholderiaceae bacterium
CTTGGTCAACGCCGTCAATGCCTTGCGCGCCCGGGGCCTGATCCTGGCCTACCACGACCGCAGCGACGGCGGCTTGCTGGCCGCGGCCGCCGAAATGGCCTTTGCTGGCCATGTGGGCGTGGCCCTGAACGTGGACATGCTGGTCACCGAAGGCGACGGCATCAGCGATAGCCGGGCCGACTTTGGCGATGCCAAGAACTGGGCCCAGCAGGTCAGCGCTCGGCGCGAGGAACTCACGCTGCGGGCCCTGTTCAACGAAGAGCTTGGCGTGCTGCTGCAGATCCGCACCGCCAACCGCGACGCCGTCATGGCAGTGCTGCGCGAGCACGGCCTCTACAAGCACAGCCACATCGTGGGCAAGACCCGACCGGCGACGTCGAGCATCGCCAAAGGGCAGGGCGAGCTGGCCGTCTGGCGCGACACCAAGGAAGTCTTCAGCGCCAGGCTTGAAGACCTGCACCAGGTCTGGGACAGCGTGAGCTGGAAGATCTGCCAGCAGCGCGACAACCCGGCCTGCGCGGACGCCGAGCATGCAGCGGCCGGCCGTCCCGAGGACCCGGGCCTGCATGTGGCCCTGAGCTTCGATCCGGCCGACGACGTGGCCGCGCCGTTCCTGAACCTCTCGCGCCCCAAAGTCGCGATCCTGCGCGAGCAGGGCGTCAACTCGCATGTGGAAATGGCCTACGCCTTCACCGCCGCGGGATTCGAGGCACACGACGTGCACATGACCGACCTGCAGACCGGCCGCGCCCGCCTGCAAGACTTCAAGGGCGTGGTGGCCTGCGGCGGCTTCAGCTACGGCGACACGCTGGGCGCCGGCATTGGCTGGGCCCGCTCCATCACCTTCAACCCGGTGCTGGCCGAGCAGTTCAAGGGCTTCTTTGGCCGCGCCGACACCTTTGGGCTGGGGGTGTGCAATGGCTGCCAGATGTTCGCCGAACTGGCCGACATCATTCCCGGCGCCGAGGCCTGGCCGCGCTTCACCACCAACCAGAGCGAGCGCTTCGAAGCCCGCCTGTCCATGGTCGAGGTGCTGGATTCGCCCAGCCTGTTTCTGCAGGGTATGGCCGGCACCCGCCTGCCGATCGCCGTGGCCCACGGCGAGGGCTTTGCCAACTTCAAGTACCGCGGCAACGCGGCGCAGGCGATTGCAGCCATGCGCTACGTGGACAACGCGGGTGTGGCTACCGAGCAGTACCCGTTCAACCCCAACGGCAGCCCGGGCGGCCTGACGGCGGTGACGACGGCAGACGGCCGCTTCACGGCCATGATGCCGCACCCCGAGCGCGTCTTCCGCAACATCCAGATGAGCTGGACCAGCGGCGACCGCAGCGAACTCAGCCCCTGGATGCGGATCTGGCGCAACGCGCGCAAGTGGGTGGGCTAAGCTTGCAGGAGCGCGCCCCTGCGCGCGAATGCCTGATTCGGCCGCAGGGGCGGCCTCCTACAAGTCAGGCTCAGTTCCAGCCGATCACGTCCAACCCTTTTTCGGCAGCGCAACGCTGCACGAACTGGCGGTATGTGCTGTTGGGGCGCTCGCTCATGGCGCCCGCGGTGGCGCCCCCTGCAGCGCCCACCACGGCGCCTTGAGCGCCGCGTTTGACGGCATCTTCCAGATGGCCGCGACCGAACACCAGAGAACCCACGGCGCCCGTCACGCCGGCCACGGCCGCGCCCCGCATGGCGCCGCTGGCGGCCGCGTTGTCGCCCGGCTGCAAACCACTCTGGCGGGCCAAGGCCACGCACTGGTCCAGGTGCTGGCGGGCAGCGGCTTCGCCCATGGCCTTGTAAGCGGCGTTGGGGTAGAGCACCGGTTGTTCGCCGCGCAGGCCTGTGCCGGCGCAGCCGGCCAGGATGCCTGTGGTCATCACGAGGGGCATGGCCCACGCACGAAATGGTCTGTTGGTCATGGATGTTCTCCCCTCTGATCTGCAGTCCAGACAATAGCAGCCAAACCCAGCGGCGCGATGTTCCAGAAACAAAAAAGCCAGTCAGGCGGGGCTGACTGGCTGGTCGCGATGGCGAATGCCGAGGGTACTCAGGCCACCCCCAGGTAGATCTGCCGGATGTGGTCATCGCGGCTGAGTTCTTCGGCGTTGCCCGAATGGGCCACATGGCCGTGTTCCAGCACATAAGCGCGGTCCGCGATGCGCAGGGCAGACAGGGCATCCTGCTCGGCCATGAGGATGGCGACGCCGCTGTCGCGGATTTGCCGGATCGCATCGAAGATCTCGTGCTTGAGGCGGTGCGCGATGCCCACCGAGGGCTCGTCGAGCAGCAGCAAGCGGGGGGCCCCCATGAGGGCGCGGCCGATGGCCACCATCTGCTGCTGTCCGCCCGAAAGCGTGCTGACCATTTGCGAGGTGCGGTCGCGCAGGATCGGGAACAGGCTGTAGACCCGCTCGAGATCACGCGCGACGGCGTCGGCGTCGTCACGCAGGTAGGCGCCCAGCATCAGGTTCTTGAGCACGGTCAGCTCCGGAAACAGGCGCCGGCCTTCCGGACAGTGGCAGATGCCCCGGCCGACCACCTGGTGGGCGGCAAAGCCATGCAGGGAGTTGCCTTCGAAGCTGAGCGTGCCACTGGAGGTCATCATGCGCGAGATGCATTTGAGCAGCGTGGATTTGCCGGCCCCGTTGGGTCCCAGCACCGCCACGAACTCGCCCGGTGCGATGCGCATGCTGACGTTTTCCAGCGCCAGGGCCTTGCCGTAAGAGGCGTTGAGCTGTTCGATTTCAAGCAGCATGTTCGGGCTCCTGTTTGCCGATGTAGGCCTCGATCACCTTGGGGTTCTTGACGATCTCCTGCGGCACACCGGTGGCGATCACCTGACCGAAGTCGATGGCCACCACCCGCGAGACCAGCTGCATGAATTCACGCAGCTTGTGCTCGATCAGCAAAATCGTCAGCCCCTTGTTGCGGTGCAGGTCACGGATGAGTTCACTCAGCGATTCGATCTCGGCCGAGCCCAGCCCGGCGAACGGTTCGTCGAGCAGCAGCAGCCGGGGCTCCGTGGCCAGGGCACGCGCGATTTCGAGCCGCCGCTGGTCGCCATAGGACAGCAGTTCCGAGGGCGAATCCTCCTTGCCGGCCAGGCCCACCTGGGCCAGCAACTGCATGGCCCGGGCGCGCAGATCGGTGGAATGCACGCGGGGGCCGTAGCTGCCGACCATCACGTTTTCGAGCACGGTCAGACCCACAAACGGACGGCACAGCTGGAAAGTGCGGGCCACCCCCAGGCCCACCACCTTGTGCGGGGCCATGCCGAGAAGCGGTTGACCGTCGAGCAGCACCTGTCCATTGTCGGGACGGATGAAGCCGGTGAGCAGGTTGTAGAGCGTCGTTTTGCCGGCGCCGTTGGGACCGAGGATGCCCAGGATTTCTCCGGTTTCGACCTCGATGCTGACATCCTTGACGGCATGCAGGCCGCCAAAGCGCTTGTCCAGGTTCTTGACAGACAGCAGGCTCATGAGCGGCCTCCTGACAGACTGCGGCGCAGGCGTTCCCAGGTGGGGGCCACCAGGCCTTGCGGCAGGTAAAAGAGGATCAGGATCAGGGCCACGCTGTAGACCATGAGACGCCACTCGCCGAAGTTGCGCAGCAGCTCGGTCATCAGGGTCAGCAGCAAGGCACCGCCGATGGCGCCGTAGATCGAGGCCATGCCGCCCACGTACACCATGGTGATGATGGTGATGGATGTGACCACGGCAAACAGCTGCGGGCTGACCTGCAGCTGGTAGTGCGCGTACAGCGCACCGCCCATGCCGGCCACGCCGGCACTGATGACCAGCGAGGCGATCTTGTAGAAGGTCACGTTCAGACCTGCTGACTGGCAGGTGGCCTCATCGCCACGGATGGCCTTGAGGATCAGCCCCCAGCGTGAGCGGGCCAGAGCGACCAGTACCACGGTGGTGACCACCAGCACCGCCAGTACGAACCAGTAAAAGTGCAGGGGAGAACGGATCAGCGGCTCGATGCCGTTGATGCCTTCTTCGCCACCGGTGTACTCCCAGAAGATCAGCATCAGGCGCTGCATGATCACGGCACCCGAGAGCATGGCCAGGGCAAAGTAGGGCCCTTTCAGGCGCAGCGTGGGAATACCCATGATCAGGGCAAACACCACAGCCATGACCACCGAGGCCGGCAGACTCCACCAGGCGTTCATGCTCCAGACGGTGTTGAGGAAGCCGGCGGTGTAGGCCCCCACGCCGATGAACAGCGAATGGCCGAAGTTCTCCCGACCGGTCAGGCCGGACATGAAGTCCCAGCTGACCGACCAGATGCCGTAGATGGCGGCAACCGTGAGCACCCCGATCAGGTAGCGGCTGTCGAACACCAGCGGCAAGATCGCCAGAACGGCGATGGCCAGCACGGCGCCACCGCGGTCGATGTTTTTCAATTGCATGGAAACCCTTTCAGAATGCAGCGCGTTTGCCGAAGAAGCCGGCGGGACGCAGCACCAGCATCAGCAGCGTGGCCGCCACCGAGACGATTTCGGTCCAGGACGTTGAGATGCCATAAGCGACCAGCGTTTCGGCATAGCCCAGCATGAGTGCGGCGACGATGCTGCCCGGAATCGAGCCCAGCCCACCCACCACCACGATGGCAAACGCCTTCACGATGGGCAGCAGGTGCATCGAGGGCTGCACCGACAGGAACGGGCCGGCCATGATGCCGGCCAGCGCGGCCAGACCCGCAGACAGGGCCATGACCACACCGAAGATGCGATCGCTGGGGATGCCCATGTACTGTGCCGCTTCCGGGTCCTGCGAGATGGCCAGGATGGCGCTGCCCAGACGGGTGCGCTGGATGAAGGCGTACAACGCACCAATCGCTGCAACGGCCACCACCAGGGTCAGCAGACGCTGGCCGGCGACATCCACCCCACCGATGTTGAGCTTGGTGTCGACAAAGCTGGGCACGTTGCGGTATTCGGAGCCGAAGATCAGGAAGAGGGCCTGCTCGACCACCAGGGCAACCGCCAGACTGATCATCAGCACGGCCAGTTGGGACTTGCGCATCGGGCGGATCAGGACCCGCTCGACGCCCATGCCGAACAGGGCCACGCCCAGCACCACCAGGGGCGTGGCCACCACCAGGGGCAGTCCGGCGATGCTGGTCAACACATAGGCACCGTAGGCGCCCAGTGCATAGAACGAACCATGCGCGAGGTTGAGGATGCGGGCCACGCCGAAAATCAGCGTGAAGCCCACAGCCAGCATGGCGTAGATGGCGCTGGTGACAGCGCCGAAGATCACGATTTCAAGCACGCTTGTGTCCTGCTGTGTGCGTTGTGAACGTGCTTACTTGTTGAGCCACGGGGGCATGATCATGGTGCCGCTGCGCAGGGCCTTGGGCCAGATCACGGCGCGTTCGCCATTGGCCTGCCATTGCACGAACAGCATGTTCATGAACTTGCCGCCCGCCTTGACGTCGTGCGTTTCGTCAAATTCGAGCTGACCGGCTATGCCCACCATGCTGGTTTTTTCCAGTTCCTTGATGACGGTGTTGGTGTCGGTGCTCTTGGCACGCTCAACCGCCTGTGCGTAAGCGTGAATGGCGTCATAGGTGCCAAAAGCGGTATAGACCGGCACACGGCCCGTGCGCTTCTTGAACTCGTCAAAGAAGGGTTGGGTCTTGGGGGTCAGCGGTGCGCGTACGGCAAAGTTGGCGGCCAGCTGGCTGATGGATTTGCCGCCCACGCGGTTGAAGAAGTCGTTGTCCATGGACTTGACATCGATGCCACCGTAGGGAATGGGGAAGCGCGCGTCATACCACTGCTTGGCAAACACGTCGCTGGAGGCGTGCGACAGGATCACCACCAGGAACTGCGCTTCGGAGCTGCGGATCTTGGACAGCAGGGGCGAGAAATCGGATGTGGAGGTGTCAAAGAGTTCCACGAAACGGACATCGGCACCGGCTTCGGTGGCGCCTTTGCGCAGGATCGGGACGAGGTCCTGCACCCACTTGGCGTTCTCGCCGATGATGGCGATTCGTTTGAGGCCGAGTTCACCCAGCAGGTGCCCGGAGATCCATTCGGTCAGGCTGCGTGCCTGGTGGGCCGCGTTGATCGGACCGACACGGAAGATGTATTTGTTGGTCTCGTAGTCCTGTTTGACTTTGGCCGTGATGGCCGGCGAGGCCGCACCCACGCCCAGGTAGATGGTCTTGGCAGAGGTGATGTGCGGCAGTTGGGCCAGCGTCACGCCGCTGGTGTAGCCGCCCACGATGACGTCGACTTTTTCATCTGCGGTCAGCTTCTTGATGGCGTTGATGCCGGTTTCGGGGTTTTCCGTTTCATCGGCCACCACGAAAGACAACTTGCGGCCAAGCACCCCCCCTTTGGCATTGACCTCGTCGATTGCGATCCTGGCCGCATCCTGCGTGTCACGACCCACCTGCAACTGCACGGCAGTGGTCAGGCCGATCTTGATGGGGGCCTGCTGTGCCATGACGGGAAGCATGGCTGCAGATGCGGCAATCGCCGCTGCAGCCTGGGTGAACGCGCGCTTGGAAATAGGGTGTCCGAACATGCTTGTCTCCTGGTGGTGTGGTGGTTGTGAGTGCGCAATCGGCAGAGGTTCTGACCAACTGCTTTTTTCATTTAGGCACGTTTTTTTTCAGCTGCCAACCCGCATCGACCGACGGCATGGAACATCGGTGACAAGCAGTCGCGGACTCGACAAAGCCCCGCGTGCATTGCGACCACACTTGGCTTCTCATGTCCGGGACGCCTGTGCGCGGCCCGGTCCGACCCTACTTGGCGCAGAGGATTGGCATGGCTCAAGCGCAACCCGTTGGCGGCACCTTGTTCACCACCGACAAAAAACCTGCACACGCCGCTGGCGGCATGGTGGTGACCAACCACCCGCTGGCTTCAGCGGCCGGCATGCAGATGCTCGCTGCCGGTGGCAATGCGGTGGATGCCGCGGTGGCGGCGCTGTTTGCACTGACCGTGGTCGAGCCCATGATGGTGGGCATCCTGGGCGGGGGTTTTGCCCACCTGCGCCTGCCTGATGGCACGCACGCCGTGCTGGAAGGGCAGGGGCAGTGCCCTCATGGCGTGGGCCCTGACACCTTCGAGCCCGATCCCCATGCACCGCCAGGCGCGCTGGAAAGCATTGGCCGCAAGCACAGCCTCGGACGCGCAGCAGTGGCCACGCCCGGCACCTTGCTGGCCTGGTGCCAGATGCTGGAGCGGCATGGGCGCATGTCCCTGGCCGATGTCATGGCCCCGGCGATGCAGCATGCCCGTCAAGGCTTTCGCATCACCCCCTACCTGTCCGAGTGCATCGCCGACACCGCGGCCGATCTGGCGCTGGACCCGGAGATCGCCAGTGTGTTCATGCCCGGCGGACGTGCTCTGCAGGCCGGAGACCGGTTGGTGCAGCCCCGCTACGCTGAAAGCCTGGCACTGATCGCGCAGCAGGGCGCACAGGCCGTCTACGCAGGCCCTCTGGGGCAGGCACTGGTCGATGACATGGTTCGTCGTGAAGGCCACCTGACCATGCAGGATCTGCGCACTTACCGCACCCGTGACCGGGAAGCGTTGCGCAGCACTTACCGGGGTTTTGAAATCATCGGCCCGCCACCGCCGTGTGCCGGCGTGTTGCACATCGGCCAGATGCTGCGTGTGCTGGAAGGCCTGGATGTGCGCGGCATGGGGTTTGGAACGGTGCAGGGCACGCATGTGCTGGCCGAGGTCATGAAAATGGCCTTTGCAGACCGTCTGGCGGTCACCGCCGATCCCGATTTCGTCCCCGTGCCTGTAGAGCAGCTGCTTTCGCCGTCCTATGCGGACCAACGTCGTGCCCAGCTGGACCTGACACAGGCCCGCGGCTGGTCAGCCGGAGAAGGGCTGGGCCATCGCGAAAGTGCCAACACCACCCATGTGACGGTGGCTGACCGGGAGGGTTTTGTGGTCAGTGCGACACAAACCATCAACTCGCTGTTCGGCGCGCGCTACATGGTGCCGGGCACCGGCGTCATTCCCAACAACTACCTGTACGTGCTCGATCCGAGGCCAGGACGCGCCAACTCGATCGCCCCGGGCAAGCGGGTGACCTCGTCCATGGCGCCTTTGATCGTTCTCCGCGACGGCCAACCGCGCTACGCGCTGGGTCTGCCTGGCGGACTGCGCATCTTCACCTCCGCGCTGCAGGCACTGGTGAACCTGATTGACCATGGCATGCCCCTGCAGGCGGCGGTGGAAGCGCCCCGCCTGTGGACCCAGGGCTATGAGCTGGAACTGGAGCCCGCTTTCCCGGATGCCCTGGTGACACAACTCAAGGCCATGGGGCACCACACCGTGCGCGTGCCCAATGTCGGCGGCGGCATGAATGCCATCGAGTTCATGCCCGATGGCTCGCTGCAAGGTGCGGCCTGCTGGCGCGCCGATGGCACCCCCATAGGCATGGGCGGCGGACTGGCACGTGCCGGCGTCCGTTTTCTGCCTGAAACCCGCAAGAACTGAACCACACCCATCACCACGGAGACAACATGAACGCACCTTTGCCCGACGCCGTACGCCAGGCCCTGGAAACCGTCACGCTGGACGACAAATACAGCCTGGACACCGGCCGCGCCTTCATGAGCGGCGTGCAGGCCCTGGTGAGGTTGCCGATGCTGCAGCGACAGCGCGATGCGCTGCAGGGCAAGAGTACGGCGGGGTTCATCAGCGGTTACAGGGGTTCTCCGCTGGGCACCTACGACCAGGCCTTGTGGAGCGCCAAGAGCCATCTCCAGGCCCAGAACATTGTGTTCCAGCCCGGTGTGAACGAGGAGCTGGCCGCCACTGCCCTGTGGGGTACGCAGCAGCTGGGCTTTGCGCCCGCGGGGACCCACAAGTTCGATGGCGTGTTTGGCATCTGGTACGGCAAGGGGCCGGGCGTGGACCGTTGTTCTGATGTCTTCAAACACGCCAACATGGCGGGCACCACCCCTTGGGGGGGCGTGCTGGCCGTGGCGGGTGACGACCACCTGGCCAAGAGCTCGACAGCTGCGCACCAGAGCGACCAGATTTTTCAGGCCTGCAATTTGCCGGTGTTCTTCCCCAGCTCGGTGCAGGAGGTGCTCGACATGGGGGTGCACGGCATTGCCCTGAGCCGCTATGCCAGCCTGTGGTCGGGCATGAAGACGATTCAGGAGATCGTCGAGTCCAGCGCCACCATCGAGATCGACCCGCAGCGGGTGCAGGTGGTTCTGCCACCGCTGGTGCTGCCCGCAGGCGGCCTGCACATCCGCTGGCCGGATGCCTCGCTCGATCAGGAGCAGCGCCTCTTCGACCATAAGCTCAAGGCGGTGCTGTCCTACATCCGGGCCAACCGACTCAACCACACCGTGGTGCAGGGGGCCCATGACCGTCTGGGCATCATGGCCAGCGGCAAGGCATGGAACGACACCCGTCAGGCCTTGCTGGATCTGGGGCTGGATGACGCCACATGCCAGCGCCTGGGGATACGCCTGCACAAGGTAGGGGTGGTCTGGCCGCTGGAGCCCGATTCGCTGCGCGAGTTTGCAAGTGGCCTGAAGGAAGTCATCGTTGTCGAAGAAAAACGCGCCCTGATCGAACCCCAGGTCAAGGAAGCGCTGTATGCCTGGCCGGACGGAATGCGCCCGAGGGTACTGGGCAAGTGGGAGCAGGACGATGCCGCGCTGTATGGTGCCAGCGCCTTGCTGCGCGCCAATGCCGATCTGACCCCGCCCCTGATCGCGCGTGCTCTGGCCCGTCGCCTGCTGCAGCTGGAACTCGATGCAGACACACGCGCCCGCATCGAGTCCCACCTGGCCTTGCTGGACGCCAAGGAAAAGTCCTTGCAAGCCGCCAGCCAGTCCGGCATTGGCGAGCGCACGCCCTGGTTCTGCTCGGGCTGTCCGCACAACACCAGCACCCGCGTCCCCGAAGGCTCACGCGCCACGGCCGGCATTGGGTGCCACTTCATGAGCGTCTGGATGGACCGCAACACCGCCGGTTTCACTCAGATGGGCGGTGAAGGCGTGCCCTGGGTGGGGCAGCAGCCTTTCAGCCGTGAGCCGCACATCTTTGCCAACATTGGAGACGGCACTTATTTCCACAGCGGCATGCTCGCCATTCGCCAGAGCGTGGCTGCCGGCGTGAACATCACTTACAAAATCCTCTACAACGACGCAGTCGCCATGACCGGCGGCCAGCGCGTGGGTGAGCGCCCTGAGGGTCACAGCGTTGTCCAGATCGCGCAAAGCATGCGGGCCGAGGGCGCGCAGCGCATCGACGTGGTGACCGATGAACCCGAAAAATACAAAGGCGTGGCCCTGGCCGAGGGCGTGACGGTGCACCACCGCGACGAACTCGACCGCATCCAGCGCGAGATGCGCGAAATCAAAGGGACCACGGTCATCATCTACGACCAGACCTGCGCCACCGAAAAGCGCCGCCGCCGCAAGCGCGGCACCATGGTCGACCCAGCCGTGCGCGTGGTGATCAATGAGCTGGTGTGCGAGGGTTGCGGTGACTGCGGCGTGCAGTCCAACTGCCTGTCGGTGGAGCCGCTGGAGACCGAGTTCGGCCGCAAACGCACCATCAACCAGAGCACCTGTAACAAGGACCGCAGCTGCCTCAAGGGTTTTTGCCCCAGCTTCATCACCGTTGAAGGTGGGCAATTGCGCAAACCCACCCGGTCGGCCGCTGCCTTGCCGGATGCGGTGAGCGCCTTGCCTGAGCCGGTGCAAGCTTCACTGGCCCAGCCTTACGGGCTGGTGGTGGCGGGCGTGGGGGGCACCGGCGTGATCACCATCGGCCAGCTGCTGGGCATGGCCGCGCACATCGACGGAAAGGGCATCGTGACACAGGATGCGGCGGGCCTGGCGCAAAAAGGGGGCGCCACGTGGAGCCATGTGTTGCTGGCCCAGGACCAGGCGCAGATCCGCACCACCCGGGTGAGCATGGCCGCGGCCCATCTGGTGATCGGATGCGATCCGATCGTCACCGCCAGCCGCGAGACCACCTTGCGCATGCGCGAGGGGTTCACCCATGTGGCCCTCAATGCCTACAGCACGCCCACGGCCGCCTTTGTGCAAAACACCGAATGGCAAAACCCGGCTGACCAGTGCGTGGCCGAAATTGCCCGTACCGTTGGCGAGGCTCAGCTCTCGGCCTTCAATGCCGATGCACTGGCGCGTCAGATGCTGGGCGACACCATCTACGTCAACCCGATGATTCTGGGTTACGCATGGCAAAAGGGCTGGATCCCGCTGAGCCGCGAGGCCCTGCGCCGGGCGATCGAGCTCAACAACGTGGCCGTGGCGAACAACCTGGCCGCCTTTGAATGGGGCCGTTATGCCGCGCACGATCCCGCGGCGGTGGGCAAGCTGCTGGCGCCTGTGCAGACCATTTCGTTTGTCAAGCGCGAGCCGCTGGAGACCCTGGTGCAAAAACGCGCCGATTTCCTGACCCATTACCAGAACGCGGCCTATGCACGCGACTACACGGATTTCGTCGACAAGGTGCGTCAAGCCGAGGCTTCACTGGGCAAGACGGCTTTGACCGAAGCGGTGGCCCGTGGGCTGTTCAAGCTGATGGCCTACAAGGACGAGTACGAGGTGGCTCGCCTGCATGCCGATCCGGCGTTTCTGTCGCGCATTGAAGGCATGTTCGAAGGCCATTACAAGGTGCGCTACCACCTGGCGCCGCCTTTGCTGGCGTCGCGCAACGACAAAGGTGAGTTGGTCAAGCGCTCATATGGCTCGATGATGCTGTGGGGTTTCAGGGTGCTGCGGCATCTGAAATTCCTGCGTGGCACAGCGCTGGACCTGTTTGGACGGACCGAGGAACGGCGCACCGAGCGTGCCCTGATCCAGGAATACAAATCGGCCATCGACACCGTTCTGGCCGGGTTGAAGGCCGACAACCATGCCCAGGCGCTGGAGATGGCCCGCATCCCGGAAAAAATCAAGGGCTACGGGCATGTCAAGGAGCGCAACCTGCGTGCGGTCCGCCAGCAATGGTCGGACCTGATGGCCCGTTGGCAGGCCTGATGTGCCTGTCCACCATGTTCAAGCGTCAGAGCAAGGAGAAACCATGACCATTCTTGTGGCTTATGCGCCCCGACCCGAAGGACGAGCCGCCCTGGACAAGGGCATTGAAATCGCCAAACGCCGCCACATGCGTCTGCTGGTCGTCAATGCCAGCGCCGGGGTTGGAGACGAAGACGGATCCTTTGCCGATGCCACCGAAGCCGAGCACATCGAGAAGCTGCTGGCGCAATCCGGTGTGGACGGTGAATTCCGTCAGTTCGTGCGCGGCAACGATGTCGTCACCGAAATCGAGACCCTGGTCAACGCGCACCAGGTGGAGTTGCTGGTGATGGGCCTGCGCAGGCGTTCGGCGGTGGGCAAACTCATCCTGGGCAGCGTGGCGCACGACATCCTGATGACCGTGTCCTGCCCGGTGCTCGCGGTCAAGGCCCGCTGAGCCAGGGGCAAGGGCGGGGTGCTCAATGCACGCCCGTCACCGGGCGGGTCTTGTAGAACTTGATCTGCGCCTCGGGCGTGGCGTTCAGCACGCTGCGCTTGATCTTGCCAACCACATGCATCTCGCAGGGCTTGCAGTCAAAGCGCAGGGTGAGCTTTTCCTTGCCGTTGATCAGCTGCAGCGGTTCGGCGCGGATGGTGCCCTGAACGCCGGTCACCCCCTTGGCCTGTTTGGGGCACAGGCTCAAGCTGAAACGCACGCAGTGCTTGGTGATCATCAGGCTGACTTCGCCTTCTTCTTCGTGCGCCTCATAAGCAGCGGCGATCACCTTGACGCCATGCTTCGCGTAGAACTGGCGGGCCTTGTCGTTGAAGACGTTGGCCAGGTAGCTGAGGGTGTCTTCGGGGTAGGGGGCAGGCGGCTCCACCGGCTGCGCACGCGTCAGGCGCTCCAGACCGGCGGCCCGGGCGGCTTCCAGCGCGGCCACTGCTTCGCGTCGCAAAGCGTTGAGTTGTGAAGGCGGCACGAACCAGGGGCGGGGCAGATCCAGCTGCACCTGCAGCGGTTCGAACACCGTGTCGCCCAGCTTGGCCAGTTGCTGCTCCAGTTTGGCGGCTGCGCTGACCGTGTCTTTGGGGGCCTGCCATTCGGTGGCCAGCTGCGCCGAGCCGGCAAAACCGGCTTCGTCGGTCAGCGACAGCTGCAGGCCGTCTGGTGTTTCGGACAGTTTCATCCACACACCCATGCGGCGCTCGGCGGACTTTTTCTCCAGCGTGCGCACCCAGCTCATGTCGCGGTTGCGGTTGACCTGTACCCCTTTGCGCAAGTCCTTGAAGCCGGCCATCGGGTCTTTTGGCCAGAGCTTCCAGTGGCCTTTCTGACCAGCAGGTTCGGCACGGTTGATCTGCAGGCCCACCAGTTCCTTTTGCAGGTCGTAGTAGCAGAGGCCGTCGCCGTTGTGGATCACGGCGGCGGGGTCGTCGGTGCTGATTTCCAGATGGTCGGGGGCCACCTTGTGCACCCAGCCGATGGGCTGGCCAGGGTTCTTGGGCGTGTCGAAAGCGCCAATGTCTTCCTTGCGCCCTTGCACAAAATAGTCGGTGAACTCGCGGTTGAAGTTCTGGTCGGGGTCGGGCGTGAAGCTGAAAGTGGTCTTGCCGTGCGAGGCGGGCGCCAGTTCGGGACGCTCGTTCAGGATCTCGTCGAACAGGCGGCGGTAGTGCGCCGTGATGTTCTTGACGTAGGCCATGTCCTTGTAGCGGCCTTCGATCTTGAAGCTGCGGCAGCCGGCGTCGATCAAGGCGCGCAGGTTGTCCGACTGGTTGTTGTCCTTCATCGACAGCACGTGCTTGTCGTGGGCCACGATGCGGCCCGCGCTGTCCTTGACCTCGTAGGGCAGGCGACACGCCTGCGAGCAGTCGCCGCGGTTGGCGCTGCGACCGGTGTGGGCATGGCTGATGTAGCACTGGCCGCTGTAGGCCACGCACAGTGCGCCGTGGACGAAGAATTCGAGGATGGTGCGGTCCGGATCGACCGCGTCGCGAATCGCCGCAATCTGCGGCAGCGTCAGCTCGCGCGCCAGTACGATTTGCGACAGGCCAGCGTCCTGCAAAAATTTTGCTTTTTCGGGGGTGCGGATGTCGGTCTGGGTGCTGGCGTGCAGCTGGATGGGCGGCAGGTCAATTTCGAGCAGGCCCATGTCCTGGATGATGAGTGCGTCCACCCCGGCGTCATACAGCTGCCAGGCCAGCTTGCGGGCAGATTCAAGCTCGTCGTCGCGCAGGATGGTGTTGAGCGTGACGAAGATGCGGCTGTGGAAGCGGTGTGCATGCTGCACCAGCCGGGCGATGTCCTGCACGCTGTTGTCGGCTGTGGAGCGGGCGCCAAAGGAAGGGCCCCCGATGTAGACGGCATCGGCACCATGCTGAATGGCTTCGATGCCAATGTCGGCGGTGCGGGCAGGGGAGAGCAGTTCAAGCTGGTGAGGGAGCATGGGGCTGGATTATCCCAAGAAGCAAAAAACGCGGCACAAGGCCGCGTTCATGGAGGAGCAGCTCCGGCTTACTGGATGCGTGCCTTGGCGCGCAGATCCTCCTGGAACTTGCCCATCTTCTGCTGCTGGAGTTGCTGGGCGATCTGCGGCTTGACTTCCTCGAGTTTGGGCAGCTGGGCGTCGCGCACATCGTCGACGCGGATGATGTGCCAGCCAAACTGGCTCTTGACCGGGGCAGCTGACATTTCGCCCTTGCCCAGCTTGACCATGGCGTCGGAAAACTCGGCCACATAGCTGCTGGCACCGGCCCAGTCCAGATCGCCGCCGTTGGCGCCGGAGCCCGGATCCTTGGAGTGTTTCTTGGCCAGTTCTTCGAACTTGCCGCTCTTCTGGATGTCGGCGATCAGGGCTTTGGCCTGGTCCTCGGACTCGACCAGGATGTGGCGGGCGCGGTATTCCTTGCCGCCGTTTTCCTTGACGAACTTGTCGTACTCGGCCTGGACTTCGGCGTCGGTGACGGGGTTCTTCTTCTGGAAGTCGGCGAAGAGTTCACGGATCAGAATGGTCTGGCGGGCCAGTTCGAGCTGGTTCTTGTATTCGTCGGAGGCGTCCAGGCCACGCTTGCGGGCTTCCTGCATGAAGACTTCGCGGGCAATCACCTCTTCCTTGAGCTGGCCGAGCATGTCGTCGGTCACCGGGCGACCCGACTTCTCGATCTGCGCCTTGAGGGCGTTCAGGCGGGCGGTGGGCACGGGCTTGCCGTTGACCACGGCGATGTTCTGGGCAAAGGCCGGGGTGGCCAGCAGGGCCACCAGAGCGGCGGCCAGCATCTGCTTTTTCATGTCTCAATCCTCAATCAGGGTGCAAAAAGGGCAACCGCGTTGGGTTGCCCCGGTTCAGATCAGCTCGATGGCCAGGGCGTGCAGTCCCTGGTCGATGAAATCTTGCAGCGCATCATACACAAGGCGATGCTTCTGGACGCGGCCCAGGCCTGCGAACAACGGTGAGGCAACACGCACACGCATGTGACTGCCATGGCCGCTCGGGCTGGCGCCAGCGTGACCGGCATGCAGCGCGCTTTCGTCGATGACCTCGAGTACGGTGGGCCGCAGGCGTTCGGTCAGGCGCTGGTGGATCCGCTGGGCGACGTCCATCATTCGTCCTTGGGCAGGTGGCGTGAGACATACAAGCCTTGGCCAACGATGAACACCAGGGGGAACACATAGCCCCAGAGTTTGAAGTCTACCCAGGCGTCGGTGCTGAAATAGGCGGCCACATAGCCGTTGGTCGCGGCCATGAACACGCAATACAGCACCCAGGAAATGTTGAGCCGGTGCCAGACGGCCGCAGGCAACTTGAGTTGCTGGCCCAGCAGGCTTTGCAACGCATTCTTCTTGAACACGCCATGCGCCACGGCCAGACCGATGGCGAGGCCTGCGTAGAGGATGGTGGGTTTCCATTTGATGAAGCGCTCGTCGTGCAGGCCCAGGGTGAGTGCCCCAAAGCCCAGCACCAGCGCCAGCGTGACCTTGTGCATGGTCTGCAGCCGGCCGTCCAAGCGCCAGATGATCAACATCTGCAACACCGTCGCTGCCATCAGGATGCCGGTGGCGTTGTAAATGTCGCCCATCTTGTAGGCGATGAAGAAGAGCAGGATGGGGAAAAAATCGATCAGGAATTTCATGCGCGCTGGCCGTGCCTGGCTTTTACAGAGGCTCGAAGTCTAACGAAGCTGAATTCATGCAGTAGCGCAGACCGGTGGGCTGGGGTCCGTCCTCGAAGACATGCCCCAGGTGCGCACCGCACTGCGCGCAGACGGTTTCCACCCGGACCATGCCGTGGCTGCGGTCCACGCGTTCTTCGATGGCCTCGGGGTTGGCGGCGCGGAAAAAGCTGGGCCAGCCGCAGCCGGCGTCGAACTTGGTGTCTGAACGGAACAGTTCGGCGCCGCAGCAGATGCAGCGGTAAATGCCCGGCGCCCAGTGGTCCTCATAACGCCCTGTGAAGGGCCGTTCGGTGGCCGCCTGGCGGGTGACGGCGAAAGCCACCGGTTCGGCCCCTTTGGCCGCCAGCACTTGCCGCCATTCGGCTTCTGTTTTTTCAATCTTGTCCATGGTCAGTCTCAGGAAGAACAACTGATTTCCAGTTGCCCGGCCCAGTCGGGCGGAAATCCGGCATAGGCCTGCATGCCGGGGTGTTCGTCAAACGGCGAATGCAACAGGTCAAGCAGCCGGTTGATCTCGCTGAAATCGCCCTCGCGGGCCTGGCGGATGGCCACCTCGGCCAGGTGGTTGCGCAGCACAAACTTGGGATTGGTGTGCAGCATCGCCTGGCCCAGCGCCAAAGGGTCGGCGGCACCCACACGCTCCCGGTAGCGCTGGCGCCAGGCTTGCCAGCGGGCTCGGTCGAGGAAGAGGTCATCGACAGACTGCCAGGCGTCTGTTGCACCCGGGTCATCCCACCAGCCCGCAGCCATCGACTGGCTCAGGCGGCGCCAGAAAATGGTGTAGTCGGTGCGTTCGGTCGCCAACAGCTGCAGCAGGTCTTCCACCAGCGTCCAGTCGGCTTCGCGCAAGTCCTCGGGGGCCAGATCGCCCGTCAAACCGAGCTTGGAGCGCATCGCGTCGCCCAGCGCGCGGGGGAAGACTGTTTTATAGCCTTCAAGCACCTGCACGGTCAGGTCCTGGTCGCCAATGAGCGGCAGCAGGGCCTGGCCCAGGCAATACAGGTTCCAGTAGGCGATGTTGGGCTGGCGCCCGTAGGCGTAGCGGCCCTGCGTGTCCGAATGGTTGCAGATGTGTCCGGGATCAAAGCCGTCCATGAACTGGAACGGCCCATAGTCGATCGTCAGGCCCAGCAGGCTCA
>CAXRGK010000306.1:0-2121 GCA_964230145.1 Burkholderiaceae bacterium
CGCTGGGCATGGCTCAGGTGCTCGGCCACGATGCGCAGGGCCTGATCGACCGTGCCGTGTGGGTTGCAGGGGCTGGAGGGGGTGGGCATGGTTTTTACTCCTGGCGTTGCTGCCAGTGCAGCGTGATCTGTTGCACATCGCCGGCGATCACGCGCCACTGGTCGGGGTCTTCGACGATCTCGGCCTGGCCCACACTCAGGTGCAGACCCTGTGCCTTGCCTTTGGGCAATACCCAGGTCATGCCCTGCAGGCTGGTGGCGCTGTGGGCGTGCAGGCGGGCCATGTCGCCGTCTGCGGGCGCCTGGATCTGCCACTGCACGGCCAGCCGGCGGTCCAGAAAATCGGCCAGGGCCTGCATGCTGTACCAACGAAAGCGGCCTTGCTGCTCCAGTGCGCGCGCGGTTTGCTGCAGCACGGTCAGGCTGTGCGGGTAGTCCGGCGCACTGGCCGGATGGAAATAAAACAGACGGACGATGCCCTGTGCGCTGACATGTTGGGCCAAGTCCCTGATGAACTCCGATATCAAGGTTTCAGGCGCGCCGAGTTCGGGCAACTCGTCGAGTGTGGCGATCCGTTGCAGGTTGGAAATCGGAAAGGCCCAGGGGGTGCCAGGCGCAGGGGGGCGACCCTGCCGGTAAGCGCGGGTGGGTCCCAGGCCGCTGTCGCCGGCGGTGTAGTAGGCGCGGAAATCGTGTTCGCGCAGCCAGGCCGTGACCCAGTCGGGGTGGTTGCCCATGGGCGCCGAATAGCTCACCAGGCGCTGACCGACGATGGTCGACAGCGTCTTCTGGTTCAAGGCCAACCAGGGCACAAAGCGGTCGGCGTTGTCATCGCTGGCCTGCTCGCCAAAGACGTTGTGCACCCAGCCCCCGTGGTTGCCGATCTCGTGTCCTTGTGCCTGTAGGCGGTTGAGCAGGTGTTGCATGCGCGGGTTGTGCGGCATGTTCAGGCCCAGCCGGTCGCCTTCCCGGAAAGTGTCCGGGCCGGCGGTGACGTGGATGGAAAACGGCCCCTGCTCGAACCAGCCCGCTTGCTCCAGCGCGAGCATCGGCTGTTCGGCGGCGTTGGAGTCCACATGCAGGTTCAGCACCAGCCCGCCAATGCCTTGCGGTGCGGCGCTGAGCACGGGCAGTTCGAGCACGCTCCGCGCGAAATGCGAGAGCAGACGGTGCAGCAGGTAGCCATCGGTGCGGGTCTTGAGGTAGCCCAGTGGCAGATTGGCAAACAGCACGCTGCCCTGTCCGTGGCCGCGCAGGCTCAGCACGGGATCGCCCTCGGGCGAGCGGATCCAGACCTGGGCATCGCGCGGCCCCTCGGAGCGAAAATGCGGGTACATCAGGTGCGCGTAGCCGTAAGTGGTCAGCTCGCCCCATTCGCCCAAGGGCTGCAGTGCCTGGGCCAGCGGGGCCTTGAAATCGACCTTGCCCGGCTGGATAGCCATGCGGCTCTGGGCTTCGCGGTGCACCAGCACCGGGGTGAGGGCGATGGTGTCCTGTTGCAAGGCGTCGTACAGCGCGTAGCGAAAGCCGATCAGGCGCGACAGGCGAGAGGCGGGCGCTGCATAGCCTTGCTGGTGCAGGCCAAAGAGGGCGGCGTCAAAACTCAGCAGGGCATGGCCGCCGCGCCGCACATGGGTTTCCAGCGCCTGCACCCACACATCGGACGCGTGCCGATGCACCGTGTCGGGCACCAGCACGCCAGTGATCGACTCCCGCCTGGCGACCGCGTGCACGAAGCGGTCACTGGTCATGGGGGTCAGTGGCAGGCCTTCTTCCTGTGCCGCATCGAGCCAGGCTTGCGTGACCGGGTGCGCCCGCGCGTTGTCGTCGGGAATGAGCAAGACCACGCCGTGTGGCTGGGGGGCGGCCCAGGCCATCAGGGCGTTGCGTTCGGACCACAGCAAGGGCAGGCCCGCCAGCAGCACCAGCCACAAGACCCAGCGATGCCAGCTTGAGGCAGAGGGCGTGGCAGAGGAGGTGACAGACGGGCGGCTTCTCTCTAGGACCATGGGCGTCTCCCTGTCAAAAGGCCTGGTTTACAAGGCGCCGGTCCGGTTGACCGTGCGTGGGGTCAGGCTGGCCAGCCAGGCGTACAGGGCCACAAAGATCCAGCCGTTGAGCA
>CAXRGK010000307.1:0-17847 GCA_964230145.1 Burkholderiaceae bacterium
AAGACATAGCCCTTGGCCTGCAGGGCGGCGCGCAGTTCTTCGTGGTTTTCGATGATGCCGTTGTGGACCAGGGCAATGCGTCCTGGCTTGCCCTCCACCGCGCCGCTGCCGTGGCTGAAGTGCGGGTGCGCGTTGTGCACCGCTGGCGCGCCATGCGTGGCCCAGCGGGGGTGGGCGATGCCGGTGCCGCCTTCAATGTGGTCGGTGCCGACCTGTTCCATGAGCTCGGCCACGCGCGCTGTGCTGCGCGCGCGCTGCAGACCACCGGTGTGGCCGCTCAGACTGGCCGCATGCACCGCGACGCCGCAGGAGTCATAGCCTCGGTATTCCAGCCGCTGCAAGCCCTGCACGAGTACGGGAACGATGTTGCGATGGGAAACGGCGCCGACGATGCCACACATGGTGATGAATCCTTGAACGATGCGATGGTGAGATGCTATGCATCCATTCAAAAAATTTCAGTGCATTTAACTTAAATAAATGAACTTAAATTTCTCAGAGACAATTGGATGAATTTTTATTTCATTTATTATGCATTCATGGAACAAATTCAACTCGACCAGATCGACCTTGAGTTACTCAACGCACTCCAGCACGACGCCAGCCTGAGCAATGTGGCCCTGGCTGAACGGGTCCATGTGTCTCCGCCCACCTGCCTGCGGCGCATCAAGCGCCTGGCAGAAGGTGGCTGGATCGAGCGTCAGGTGGCCATCCTGAGCCGCGACAAACTCGGCCACGGCCTGCAGGCACTGGTGGAAGTGACGCTGGATCGGCAAGACACACAGCAGCTCGACGCTTTTGAAGCCCGTGCCGTGGCCGACGACGCCGTTCAGCAATGCTGGCGGGTGTCTCCGGGACCGGACTTTGTGCTGGTCATCCATGCCCCGGACATGAACGCTTATCTCGCCGTCACGCAGCGCCTGTTCACACAGGACGCCAATGTGCGCAACGTGAAGGCTTTTTTTGCCACCAAGCGTGCCAAGTTCGGCACGCAGATCGCGCTGCCAGGCCAGCGCACTGCCTAGCCTCTCCTTGCCAAGCCCCTGCGGGCGAGGGCCTTTGGCCGCAGGGGCGGCCTCTCACTTGTTTTTGGTCGGCCGTTGCCAGTTGGCAATGCTCACCTGCTTGCCCCGCGCCACACTCAGAGCGCCGGGTTCGGTGCTCTTGGTGATGGTCGAGCCGCCACCCACCGTGCCACCCGCACCGATGGTGACGGGAGCCACCAGCACGCAATTGCTGCCGATGTGCACATCGGCCTCGATCACGGTGCGGTGCTTGTTGGCGCCGTCGTAGTTAGCGGTGATGCTGCCGGCGCCATAATTGACGCGTTCGCCGACGACCGCATCACCCAGGTAAGCCAGGTGGTTGGCCTTGGCGCCCTTGGCCATCGAGGAGTTTTTGACTTCGACAAAGTTGCCGATGTGGACCTCGGCGCCCAGCTGCGCGCCAGGCCGCAAACGGGCAAAAGGTCCGATCAGCGCCCCCTCACCCACCGTCACGCCCAGCTTTTCGCCGTCGATGTGGGTGAAAGGATGGATCACGGCACCGGCTTCGATGACGCAGTTGGCCAGCACACAGTTGGCACCAATCTTCACCCCCTGGCCAAGCTGCACGCGACCTTCAAAGATGCAGTTCACGTCGATCTGTACGTCCTGGGCACAGGCCAGTTCACCACGCACATCGAAACGCGCCGGGTCCATGATGCGCACGCCATCCATCATGAGCGCCTGAGCACGGCGCTGCTGGTAGGCCCGCTCCAGGTCGGCCAGTTGCGCGGGGCTGTTGACGCCAGCCACCTGTGCGGCATCGGTGATCTTGTGGGCCACCACAGGCACGCCTTCGGCTTCGGCGAATTTGACGACGTCGGTCAGGTAGTACTCCTGCTGTGCGTTCTGGTTGTCCAGCCGAGCCAGCCAGGCTTTGAGGCGGTTGGCCGGCACCGCCATGATGCCGCTGTAGACCTCGCGGATGGCGCGCTGGGCCTCGTTGGCGTCCTTGTGTTCGACGATGGCATGCACCTGCCCACTGGGGCTGCGGACGATGCGGCCATAACCCGTCGGATCGTCAAATTCGATGGTCAGCAGCGCCAGCTTGTCGCCGCCACAGGCCTGCACCAGCGCCTGCAGGGTGTCGGTCTGGGTCAGGGGCACATCGCCCGACAGCACCACCACCACACCATCGTCGGGCAAGTGCGGCACCGCCTGCTGCACGGCGTGGCCCGTTCCAAGCTGGGGCATCTGGCGGGCAAACTTGAGCCCGCCGCCTGCGCAGGCGGCCTTCAGTGCGGCTTCGACCTGATCGGCACCATGGCCCGTGATCACAATCGTGTGGCGTGCATCCAGATGACGGGCCGTGTCGACTACATGGCGGACCAAAGCCTTGCCCGCCAGGGTATGCAGCACCTTGGGTAGACTGCTTTTCATGCGCGTGCCTTTGCCGGCCGCCATGATCACCACATCCAACTTTGACGTCATAAAGTGTTCCTTCTGCTTTCAAGGATTATCCGCCAAGGGTGCATGGCACTGGCCCTGCTGGGTGCGCTGGCGCTCACAGGTTGCAGCGCCGTCAAGTTCGGTTACGAGCAAGGCCCTTCGCTGGCCTATTGGTGGCTCGATGGGCAGTTCGATTTCAACGACAGCCAGAGCACCAGGGTGCGAGAAGCGCTTGACCGGCTGCAGCGCTGGCACCGCCAGCGCGAGCTCCCCCTCTATGCCGACCTGCTGGCACGCTCGGCCACTCTGGCAGAGGGCCCGATCGAAGCGGAACAGGTGTGCAAGCTTCAGAGCGACGTCCAGCAAAGGCTCGACGCCTTGATGCAAGAGTCGATCCGCCAGCTCGGCGCCGTGGCGGTTGGCATGGATGCCCGCCAGATCCGCCACCTGAGCAAGCATCTGGAACAGAAGAACGCCAAGTGGGAAGATCAGTGGCTGCAGGGCTCGGCCAGTGCACGCCTGCAACGCAGGCTGGACAAAGCCATCGAGCGCTACGCCGATTTCTACGGCAGCCTCACAACACCGCAGACCCAACTGCTGCGACAGCAGCTCGAACAATCCCTCTGGTCACCCGAATGGGGCCGCCAGGAAAGGCTGCGCCAGCAGCGGGACCTGCTCGGCACTTTGATGCGCATCGATCTGGAGAACCTGTCTGCCCGTTCGACAGAATTGGCCTTGCTCGGCGTCTGGGAACGCTGGCTGGAGCCCCGGTCGGCTGCAGACCGCCAGCGCTGGCAAGACTGGATGGAGCAGGGCTGCAAAAACCTGGCTGAACTGCACAACAGCACCAGCCAGGAACAGCGTCAACGCGCGGCACGTCGCTTGCGCGGCTATGAAAAAGACCTGCGCGAACTGGCCGGCAGGTCTTGATGCGCCGCGGCCGCTCAGGCCTGCAGCGACTTCCACATCTCCATGTCGCGCTCGGCGGTCCAGATGCGCGGGTGCTTGATGCCGCTGGCTTCATCGTAGGCACGCGTCACATCGAACGGGAGGCAATGCTCGTAAATGAACACATGGCCGAAGATCGGGTCCATGGCCTTGCGGGTGTGGGCCATGGCGGCCTTGAGGTCCATACCGGCCGCCACAGCCTCACGGCCGGCCTTGTACAGCGTCTCGACCCACAGCTTGGTGTAGTCCAGCGCCTTGTTGACGTTGGCGTTTCCCTTCATGGCCTCGCCGCGGCCGGGCACGATGAACTCCGGCTTGAGCGCGCGCAGCGCTTCAAGCGTGGCGGGCCACTCCTCGAGCTGGGCATCGCCGGTGTAGACACCGGCTTCGTATTCCACCAGGTCGCCGCTGTAGAGCACTTTTTCTTCTTCCACCCAGGCGATCGTGTCGCCCTTGGTGTGGCCTGGGCCCGGGTGCCAGATCTGCACCACCACGCCACCGAGGTTGATGCTGAGCTTGCCGGGCACTTCACCCTTTGTCGGATTGCCACCGCCCACCACCATCGTCGGCCAGGTCAGGCCGGGCACGGTGTCGGCGCCACGGAACAGGCGCGGGAAGCGCTCCATCTCGCTCTTCATGTCCTGCGCGCCACGCTCCTGGATCAGCTCGAGGGTGCCCTGGCTGGCAATGATCTCGGTGGCGCCTTCGGCGGCGTAGGCGTAGGCGCCCAGCACGCGCACCGCGTGGTAGTGGGTGAGCAGCACGTACTTGATCGGCAGGTCGCTGACGGTGCGGATCTTCTTGATCAGATCCTGGGCCATGGCGGGGGTGGCCGTGGTGTCGCTGACCAGGATATAGCGGTCACCGATGATGACGCCCGAATTCGGGTCGCCCTCGGCGGTGTAGGCCCAGCAGTGTTTGCTGAGTTGCTCGAAGGTGACTTTCTTTTCGGTCAGGTCGGCCTGGCTGGCAAAGGCTTTGGACATGGAGCGCTCCGGGTAAGGGGAATGATTCGCGAGATTTTACCTAAACGAAATGCATTACGGATAGTTAAATTTGAGCAGCCATCTGCATGCCCGTCCCGCCTGATCGTGAACCCATGGATCCCAAGATCAAGCCATGCGATGACGCGCATCGGGACAGGCAGGCCTTCAGCCCATGCCTTTTTCCAGCATGGCAATGACTTCTTCGGCAAAGGCCGCATAGCTGATCGGTCCGCCGGGCCGCAACCAGGTGAAGGTCCAGTTGATCATGCCCAGCAGCATCATGGTCAGGGCCGTCTGGTTGGCCGCGGTCAGTCGGCCGGGATAGGCCCGCTTGAGGAAGCGGGTCATGGCCGCCACGATGTCGCGCTGGCGGTTGAGGATGAGCTCACGCGCAGACCCCCCCTCCATGGCAGGGTCGGGCTCCCCGCTCAGGAACTTGGTGTCGTTGAGCAGGGCCGCATGGCGGGTGGCGGAAGTTTCATATTCCTGCAGAAAAGCCCGCACCAGCTCGTGCAGGGCGGCGCGGTCGTCCAGATTCTGACGCTGGGCCTTGGCTTCGGTCTGCGCAATGATGGCCAGCAGCCGCTGGGTGTGCCGGTCCAGCAGGTCAAACAGGATCGCGTCCTTGCTGTCGTAATAGTGGTAGAGCCGGGCCTTGGAGGTGCCGCAGGCGGCGGCGATCTCGTTCATGCTGGCAGCCGGGTAGCTGCGCTCGGCAAAACACTGGGCCGCAATGTCGAGGATCGCATCGCGTTTGAGGTCGTGGGTGGCGGATTTGGGACGGGCCATGAGGATGAAAGGTTCAGACCGGCCAGACCACGCCGTTGTCGTTGAGGATGGCGTCCAGCGGCTCGTCGTGCGCCTCAGGCTCCAGGTCTTCCACAAAACCGTTGGTGTAGCCCAGCCCGACGGTGAAGGGCTTGGGCTGCAGCGTGGCCAGGGTGCGGTCGTAAAAACCACCGCCGTAGCCCAGACGGTAGCCGCCCGCGCCATAGCCCACGCAGGGCACGAACAGCAATGTGGGCACGATCAGCTCGGTGTCCTTGGGTTTGGGAATGCCGTAGGCGTCTTCTTCCATCGGACAGCCCGGGTACCAGGCATGGAAAGTCAGCGTCTTGTGCTGCTTGTTGACCACCGGCAAGCCAATGCGCCGGCGCAGCGGCTCATCGAGCAATTCGCCATCTTCTTTCCAGCGGTGCAGGGCCGGCAGCGGATCGAACTCGCCCTTGATCGGCCAATAGGCGCCAATCACGGTATCGGGCCGGCCCACCAGCCAAATGCGCATCACGCGTTGCAAGGCCTCGGCCCGCTGCAGGCGGTCCGACAGGTTCAGTCTTTCTTCAATCAGGGCCTTGCGGAGGGCTTTCTTGGCTTCTGCTTTGTCCATAATCGGGCATGCCTTCATTCCAGCGTTTGCCTTCCATTCTGACACTGCTCGGTGTCCTGTCCTTTTCCTTGCTGCTGCCGGCCTGCGCCCAGGTGCCCAAGCGGGGCGACGACACCGTGCTTGACATGCACCAGGCCTGGCGCAAGATGGACCGCACCCGCCTGTCTGCTTTGCTGCCCCAGGTGCAGGGCCACCCGCTTGAGCCCCTGGCCGCCTACTGGGAGCTGCGCAGCCGACTGGACACGGCCAGTGAAGGCGAGATCCAGAACTTCCTGACACGCTACGCCGGCAGCTATTACGAAGACCGCCTGCGCAATGACTGGCTGCAGCTGCTTGGCCGTCGCCGGGACTGGAGCACGATTGCGGTCGAATTTCCCAAGTACCGCATGCAGGACGACCGCGAAGTGCGCTGCTACGCCCTGGCCGCCGATGCGGTGCTGAGCAGGCGCGATGTGGCCCAGGAGGCCCTGCGCCTGTGGTACGCCCAGCGTGACGCCGACGATGGCTGCACCTGGCTGGCCGAACACCTGCATTCAGGCAAGAAGATCAACGGTCTGGACCTGTGGCGCAAGGCGCGCATTGCCATGGATGCCAATAAGCCCAAGGCCGCCAAGGATGCGGCAGACATCGAAGCCCCGCGCCTGTCCGAACAGGTCACGCTGATCTTCAGCGACCCGGCCAGGTACCTTGACAAACGCCTTGTAGCCGTCACGCGCAACCGCAAGGAGCTCGCGGTGCTGGCCCTGATCCGTCTGGCCGCCAGCGACCCCGACCAGGCCGCTCACCTGCTGGAGCGGCGCTGGGGCCTGATGCTCACCAGCGAAGAAAAGCACTGGACCTGGGCCGTCATCGGCAAGCAGGCCGCCCAGAAGTTGCAGGACAACGCCAGCGAATACTTCGCCAAGGTCCACAAGGACAGCGACCTGAACGACGACCTGCTGAGCTGGAAAATACGCGCCGCCCTGCGCAGCGGCCAATGGCGCCAGGTGCTCAGCGCCACCGAGGCGCTCAGCCCCGAAGCGAAGCAGGACCCGGCCTGGACCTACTGGCGCGCCCGCGCCATGCTGGCGACCACAAGCACCAGCGACACCCAGCGTCAGCAGGCCCAGGACCTGCTGCGCAGCATCGCCAGTGTGCGCGGCTTCTACGAGCAACTGGCCCTCGAAGAACTCGGCCAGACCATCAGCGTGCCACAACCTCCTGCACCTTTGAGCGCCACGGAAAAAGCCCAGGCCTTCGCCAACCCGGGCCTGCAACGCGCGCTGTACGCGATCCAGCTGGGCCTGCGCCCCGAAGGCAACCGCGAGTGGAACTACACCACCAACCTGCACACCCCAGGCGGCATGAACGACCGCGAGCTGCTGGCAGCGGCCGACTTCGCGTGCCAGCGCCAGGTGTGGGACCGCTGCATCAACACCAGCGAACGCACCAAGGGCGTGATCGACTTCGAACAGCGCTTTCCGATGCCGCTGCGCGAGATCGTGATCCGCAGGGCCAATGGCATTGGTCTGGACCCGGCCTATGTGTACGGCCTGATCCGCCAGGAAAGCCGCTTCATCATGGATGCGCGCTCGCATGTAGGCGCTTCGGGCCTGATGCAGGTGATGCCAGCCACCGCCAAGTGGACCGCCAAAAAGATCGGCCTGAGCAACTTCACGCCCGACCAAATCACCGACAAGGAAACCAATGTGGCGATTGGTACCGGCTACCTCAAGCTGGTGCTCGATGACTTCGGGGGATCCCTGCCGCTGGCGGCGGCTGCCTACAACGCCGGCCCGGGCCGCTCTCGCCGCTGGCGTGAAGGACCGGTCCTGGAGGCGGCGATCTGGGCCGAGAACGTGCCGTTCCAGGAAACACGCGATTACGTCAAGAAGGTGCTGTCCAACACCACCAATTACGCCGCCCTCATCACGGGTCAGCCGCAGTCGCTCAAGGCACGTCTGGGGTCCGTGGGCCCGCGCGGGGCCAATGCCCCGGCCGAGAACACCGAGCTGCCCTGAGCCCCGATCAGCCCTGGCCGAGCAAGTCGTCCAGACTTTGGCGGATCTGTGCTTCGATCCTGCCGGCCATGGGTCCGAGCATGAAGCCCAGCTTGACTTGCAGGTCAAAGCGATCGCCACCCACCGTGAGGCACCCGCTCACACCGGTGCGCTCGAAATGGATCTGGTCCTCGCGGCTGCCCGGCTCCGTGCGGCACTGCATGCCCCATTCGCGCTCGGCCTCCTGTGTCCAGCGGTGAGCAGCGGTCCGGGCCGCTTTCAAACCCAGCCTGTGCTCCCGGCGAATGTGGAGTTCAGGCACAGGCCACCTCCACCAGACAGTCATAGAACACGGGCGCGCGCCCCATGTCGGTCAGCTTCTGGCTGGTGAGTTCGTTCACATTGGTCCCGTCCAGCCCCAGCTTGCGCCACCAGATGCCCAGGCCATTGACCACACCGGGACGGGCACGGTCGCTCACCCGGGCCTTGCAACGGTAGCGACCGCGGTCGTTGAAGACCTCGACCACCGCGCCGTTGGCGATGCCGCGCGAAGCCGCATCCTGCGGATGGATTTCAAGCCAGGGTTCCCCTTCGATGTCACGCAGACTCTGCACATTGACGAAGGTGGAGTTGAGGAAGTTGCGCGCTGGCGGCGAGATCATGGCCAGCGGGTGGCGCGGGTCGCTGCCGACGGGCTCATGGTTCGGCACATGGTCGGGCAAGCCGTCCAGCCCCTGATCGGCCAGACGCTGGCTGAAGAATTCGCACTTGCCCGAAGGCGTCGGGAAATTGCCCTCGGCGAATGGCGCATCCGGCACCGGCAGGCTGGCAAAGCCATGGGCCAGCAACACTTCGAAATCCTGCGCATCGCCGATGGCACTTCGGCACAGCTGCACGTCGGTCTCGGCAAAGCACGGATCGTCAAACCCCATGCGCGCGGCCAATGCCCGGAAGATGTCGGTGTTGGTACGCGCCTGACCGACCGGCGCAATGGCCGGGCGGTTGAGCAGCACATCGGTGTGACCGTAGGTGGTGTGGATGTCCCAATGCTCGAGTTGCGTGGTGGCCGGCAGGATGTAGTCGGCATGGTCTGCCGTATCGGTGCGGAAATGCTCCATCACCACGGTGAACAGGTCTTCGCGTGCAAAGCCCTGCACCACCCGACCCGAGTGCGGTGCCACCGCGACCGGGTTGCTGTTGTAGACGATCAGGGCCTCCACCCGGGGGCCAAAGGTGGACGAGCTGTGGCGCAACAGGTCATCTCCGATCGTGCTCATGTTGAGGGTGCGGGGGCGCCGCTCGCCCAGCAGGTCCGGCCGCTGCAGGGCCGCACGACGCACCGGAAAATGGCCTGAACTGGACATCAGCAGACCGCCCGCACGGTGGCGCCAGGCACCGGTGAGCGCTGGCAGGCAGGCGATCGCCCGCACCGCATTGCCCCCGCCATGCACGCGCTGCATGCCGTAGTTCAGGCGAATGGCCGCAGGCGTGGTGGTGCCCCAGTCCTGCGCCAGGCGGCAGATCTGCTCAGCCGGCACACCACACACTGCAGCCGCACGCTCGGGCGCCCATTGCAGGGCCCGTTCGCGCAGCGCAGGCCAGCCCAGGGTGTAGCGGTCGATGTAATCCTGGTCCAGCCAGCCGTGCTGAATCAGTTCGTGCATGACGGCCAGCGCCAGCGCGGCGTCCGTTCCTGGCCGCAGTGCGATGTGCTCGTGGCATTTGTCGGCGGTCTCGGTCCTGCGTGGATCGATGCACACCAGGCGTGCGCCGTTGCGTTTGGCTTCCTGCGCGATGCGCCAGAAATGCAGATTGCTGCCGATCGGGTTGCTGCCCCAAATGACGATCAGTTTGGATTCGGCAAAGTGCTGCACTTTCATGCCCACCTTGTTGCCCAGCGTCTGCGTGAGCGCTTCGGCCCCGGCCGAAGCACAAATGGTGCGGTCCAGCAGTGAGGCGCCGAGTTGGTGAAAGAAGCGCGCAGCCATCGACTCGCCCTGCACCAGCCCCATGGTGCCGGCATAGCTGTAGGGCAGGATGGCCTGCGGGTCGCGGGCAGCAATGGCCTGCAGACGTGCCGCAATCGCATCGAGGGCCTCGTCCCAGCCCACCGGTTCGAACTGCCCCGAACCTTTGGGCCCGACGCGGCGCAGCGGTGTGAGCACGCGTTCGGGGTGGTAGGTACGCTCGGTGTAGCGTGAGACCTTCGCGCACAGCACGCCGTCGGTCATGGGGTGCGCAGGGTTGCCCTGCACCTTCACGGCGCGGCCGTTTTCCACGGTGGTCAGCAAGGCGCAGGTGTCGGGGCAATCGTGCGGGCAGGCACCACGCACAACATTGGAGGCAATGTGGCTCATGCGGCCATTGTGACGCAGCTAGCGCCGACCGGCCAGGCAGTGGCCCAGCTGCGTGTCACCCCGTTGCCAGCATGGACCGGCGGTGGAGGGATCGGGATGTGGGACACCGTCCATGTCGATGCGCACCGCATGGGTTTCCAGACTGCGGGCGCCTTGCCGGTCAAACACCATGCGCAGCACCCAGGCCTGACGCTGGGCCTCGTTGTCGGTTGCCTTCATCACGAAATTGCCCACGCTGTAGACGATCGGCCGCCCGCGGTAATGCTCGATGTCCTGGGTCACATGCGGGTGTCCGCCAATCACGGCGTCGGCCCCGGCATCGATCATGGTGCGGGCCAGATGCCGCTGGCGCGCGTTGGCCATCCGTTCGTTTTCCCAGCCCCAGTGCATGAACGGGATGACCAGATCGGCCTGGTACACGCTGCGCGCTTTGCGGATGTCGTCCACCACCTGCTCGTCCTCGCTCCAGGCGATGCCGGGGGCATCGTGGTCGGCCTCGAAACTGCGCGGCATGAATTCGTTGTAGCTCAGCAGGGCGATGCGCAAGCCATGACGCTCCACGATCCACGGGGCATGGGCTTCGGCAAGGTTCATGCCACCACCGGCCTGCGCCAGCCCGGCCTGCTTGAGCAAGCCCAGCATCTGTGCGAAAGCCGCCCGCCCGTAGTCGCCCGAATGGTTGTTGGCCAACGTCACGCCGTCCAGATGCCGCTTGAGCACAGGCAGCACCCGCGGGTGCGCCCGGAAGGTGTAGTTTTTTTCACCCGGGTCTCCTGTGGTGGCCACCACACATTCCAGGTTGGCCACACGCAGGTCCGCCTGCGCGAACAAGCTGGCAAAACCCGCCAATGGATCCCCCCCGCGCTCGATCAGCGCGCCTGGCGCGTCGTCCAGTGTGGTGTCGCCGGCAAACACCAGCGACACCTGCTGGGCCCGAGCGCCCATGCACACGGCCAGCAACAAGGTCAGGCACCACGGCCTCATGGCAGCCCCCTGTCAAGGGCACAGCTGTACATCAACTCACGCTCCAGGGTGCCAGCATAAAGGTACTGCTGACCCGTCAGTGACAAGGGGGCACCATCGGCAGGCCAGCGAAAAGGGGGCAGGTACTTGGCCTGCTGGACCAACACCGGCTGGGCCCGTGTGCTCAGGTAGACATACAGGTTGACACGGTCAATTTTCTGTCCTGAACCTACCACCACCGGTTTGAAAAGAAAACGGTCGGCTATGTCCACCGCCGACTGGACATACGGATCCTGCACCGGCGTCGCCACCACCTGGTGCGTGGTGCCGCCATAGGTCACGTCGCACCGCAGCGCCATCGCCTGCGCGGCCTGGCCCGCCCACAGACCTGCCAGGCATGTCCATAGCCATGACAGACGGTAGCGGGGCAGCCGGATCATTCGCCCATTGTGCATGCGAGCCGGTCGACCGCCCTGTCGCGGACATTTTCCGGGTATCTGGCAAGCTTCACGATCCGCAGCTAGACTGACATACATGAAGCTCAATGAATCCATCCTGTCCGACGCCGCCAGCATCGCGGCCATCCGCCGGGACATCCATGCCCACCCGGAACTGTGTTTTGAAGAGGTCCGCACCGCCGATGTGGTGGCGGCCAAGCTCACCGAATGGGGCATTCCGATCCACCGTGGCATGGGCAAGACTGGCGTGGTCGGCATCGTGCACGGCCGTGACGGCGGTGCCTGCGGACGCGGTATTGGCCTGCGCGCCGACATGGACGCGTTGCCGATGCAGGAATTCAACACCTTCGCCCACGCCAGTCAGCATGCCGGCAAGATGCACGCCTGTGGGCACGATGGCCACACCGCCATGCTGCTGGCCGCCGCCAAGCACCTGTCGCAGCATCGCGACTTTGACGGCACCGTCTACCTGATCTTCCAGCCCGCCGAAGAAGGCGGCGGCGGTGCCCGCGAGATGATCAAGGACGGCCTGTTCGACAAGTTCCCTATGCAGGCCGTTTTCGGCATGCACAACTGGCCGGGCGCGCCGGTTGGCACCTTTGCCGTCAGTGCCGGTCCAGTCATGGCGTCGAGCAACGAATTCAAGATCACCATCCGTGGCAAGGGCAGCCACGCGGCGCTGCCCCACAACGGCATCGACCCGGTGCCCATCGCCTGCCAGATGGTGCAGGGTTTCCAGACCATCATCACCCGCAACAAGAAGCCGGTCGATGCCGGCGTCATCTCGGTCACCATGATCCACGCCGGCGAGGCCACCAATGTGGTGCCGGATTCGTGCGAGCTCCAGGGCACGGTGCGAACCTTCACCCTCGAGGTGCTGGACCTGATCGAGGCCCGCATGAAACAGGTGGCTGAATCGATCTGCGAGGCCTTCGGCGCGCAGTGTGAATTTGAGTTCGAGCGCAACTACCCACCCACCATCAACACCCCGGCCGAGTCCGATTTTGCCCGCCAGGTGATGCATGACATCGTGGGCGAGTCCAATGTGTTTGCGCAGGAGCCGACCATGGGTGCTGAAGACTTTTCCTACATGCTGCAGGTCAAGCCCGGGGCCTACGTCTTCATCTCCAACGGCGACGGCGCCCACCGCGAAATGGGACACGGCGGTGGCCCCTGCACGCTGCACAACCCCAGCTACGACTTCAACGACGACCTGATTCCGCTGGGTGGTACCTATTGGGTGCAACTCGCCACCCAATGGCTGGCACACCCGCGGAGCTGCTGATGGACATCGAGTCCGAGATGCACACCGAACCGCGCGTCCTCGTGCTGGGGGGCAGTGGTTTTCTCGGGCGCCACCTGTGCGAACATCTGGTGCGCATGGCCTGGCAAGTCACGGTGCCCACCCGGCGCCGGGCGAACTCGCTGCCCCTGCAAGTCCTTCCCTGCCTGACCGTGATCGAGGCCGATGTGCATGACGAGGCCACACTGGTGCAGCTGATGGCCGGGCACCATGCGGTGGTCAACCTGATCGGGGTGCTGCACGGCAGCGAGGCGCGTTTCGAAGCCGCCCATGTGACGCTGCCCCAGCGGATCGCCAGTGCGATGAAGCGAACGGGGGTGCGCCGTCTCGTGCACATCAGCGCGCTCGGCGCCGACGCGCAAGGACCTTCGCGTTACCAGCGCAGCAAAGCCCGCGGCGAAGCAGCACTGCAAGCAGCAGGTCTTGAACTGACGATACTGCGCCCCAGCGTGATCTTCGGCGCAGAAGACCGATTCCTTAACCTGTTTGCGCGTTTGCAAGAAACCTTTCCGGTCATGCCGCTGGCAGGCAGCACCACCAGGTTCCAGCCAGTGTGGGTCGGCGATGTGGCGCAGGCCATCGTGCGCTGCCTTCAGGACCACCACACTGCAGGCCAGATTTACGAAGCCTGCGGGCCTGAGGTCTTCACGCTGGGCCAACTGGTCAAACGCTCAGGCCAGTGGGCTGGCATCCGCGGCGGCTTTGGCCGCCCCGTGATTCCGTTGCCGCACTGGGCCGGCTGGCTGCAGGCGGCGACGCTGGAGATGATGCCGGGCGAGACACTGATGAGCCGCGACAACCTGGCCTCGATGCAGGTTGACAATGTGTGCAGCGGCCATGTGCCTGGCTTGCAGGCCTTGGGCATCTCGCCCACTGCCTTAACAGGCATGGCCCCCACCTATCTGGGTCACAAGGGACCGCACACCCCGCTCGATCGCTTGCGTGCCCAACACCTGACCGCAGACCCAGAAAAAAACCGCTCTTGAGAGCGGTTTTTTTCTGGCAACCAAGCGGCCTCAGACGTTGAACAGGAAGTTCATCACGTCGCCGTCCTTGACGGTGTATTCCTTGCCTTCGGCGCGCATCTTGCCGGCGTCCTTGGCGCCTTGCTCGCCCTTGTAGGCAATGTAGTCATCGTAGGCGATGGTCTGGGCGCGGATGAAGCCGCGCTCGAAGTCGCCGTGGATCACGCCGGCCGCCTGCGGCGCGGTGTCGCCGATGTGGATGGTCCAGGCGCGCACTTCCTTCACGCCAGCGGTGAAGTAGGTCTGCAGGCCCAACAGCTTGAACGCGGCGCGGATCAGGCGGTTCAGACCCGGTTCAGTCTGGCCCATCTCTTCCAGGAAGATCGCCTTGTCCTCGTCGCTCATCTCGGACATGTCGGCTTCCATCTTGGCGCAGATGGCGACCACGGGCGCGTTCTGGCCGGCAGCGTATTCCTTGAGTCGCTCGAGCAGCGGGTTGTTTTCGAAACCGTCTTCGCTGACATTGCCCACAAACATGGCGCTCTTGGCGGTGATCAGGCAAAGGGGCTTGAGCAACGCGCGCTCCTGGTCGTTCAGGTCGAGCGTGCGCACCGGCTTGCCCTGGTCCAGCACGGCCTGCACCTTGGTGAGCAGGGCCACCAGCGCGGCGGCTTCCTTGTCGTTGCCGCTCTTGGCGGCCTTGGTGTAACGCTGCAGCGCTTTTTCAACAGTGCCCAGGTCGGCCAGGCACAGCTCGGTCTGGATGACTTCGATGTCGGCGATCGGGTCCACCTTGCCGGCCACGTGGATGACGTTGGGGTCTTCAAAGCAGCGCACCACGTTGACGATGGCGTCTGTCTCGCGGATGTGAGCCAGGAACTGGTTGCCCAGGCCTTCACCCTTGGAAGCGCCCGCCACCAGACCGGCAATGTCCACGAATTCGACGATGGCCGGCACGATGCGCTCGGGGCTGATGATCTTGGCCAGCTCGTTCAGACGCGGGTCGGGCACTTCGACCACACCGGTGTTGGGCTCGATGGTGCAAAAGGGGTAGTTTTCCGCCGCAATGCCGGCTTTGGTCAGGGCGTTGAAGAGGGTGGACTTGCCGACGTTGGGCAGGCCCACAATGCCGCACTTGAGGCTCATGGAATGCTTTCTTCTGGATTCGGGGGAATACCCGGGATTTTACCGGGGCCGTTGTGGCCCATGCCCTGAAGCAAGCGAGACCGCCGCGGGGCTCCCTACAATGCCAGCATGGCATACGACATCTGTATCCGTGGCGCCGGCATCGTCGGCCGCTCCCTGGCCCTGCTGCTGGCCCGCGAACGCCTGCGCGTGGCCTTGGTGGAGCAGCCACCCACGCCGGGCAAAGGACCCGATGTGCGCGCCTATTCCCTCAACGCCGCCGCCAAAAGTCTGCTCGAAGACCTGCGCTGCTGGCCTGAGGCACCCGCCGTTACCCCCGTGCACGCCATGCAGGTGTTTGGCGACGCGGGCGGTGCCGTCCACTTTGGCACCACCGACCCCGGCACGACGGAACTGAACTGGATGGTCGATGTGCCGGTGCTCGAGGAACACCTGGCCGCCGCCGTGCAGTTCCAGCCGCAGATCGAGGTGCTGCGCGAACCGGTGCAGGCACCGCTGACCGTGGTCTGCGAAGGCCGCGCCAGCCAGACCCGCGCCGAGCTGGGGGTGACCTTTGACATCACCCATTACGAACAGCATGCCGTGGCCGCCCGCCTGCAATGCGAACAGCCCCACGGCGGGGTGGCGCGACAGTGGTTTCGCTTTGGACCAGCCCCGGGCCTGCACGCGCCGCAAGCCGAAATCCTGGCCCTTCTGCCCCTGGGCGGCGAAGGTGGAAGCGACATCGCACTGGTCTGGTCGGTGCACCCGGCCCGCGCCCGCGAACTGGTTGCGCTGGATGCACCGGCCTTTGCCCACGAACTCGAAAACGCCTGTGGCTTTGCGCTGGGCCGCATGCAAGCGAGCAGCGAACGGGCCGTCTGGCCGCTGCAGCTGGCCCGCGCCTCCCGCTGGATCGGCCCCTTGCCTGGCGCCACAGACCGCAGCTTTGCGCTGGCGGGCGACGCCGCGCACGCCATGCACCCACTGGCGGGTCAGGGCCTGAATGTGGGCCTGGGCGATGTGGCCGAGCTGGTGCGCGTGATCCGCGGCAAGGAATTCTGGCGCCCTCTGCATGACCTGAAACTGCTGCGCCGCTACGAACGCGCCCGTGCCTCTGACGTGCTGGCCATGGGCCTGGTGACCAACGGTCTGCAGCGCCTGTTTGCCCAGACGGGTGGCGTCTGGCCCCAACTGCGCAACTGGGGGCTGAGCGGTTTTGACCGCGCCGGCCCGATCAAGCACTGGATGACCCGTCACGCCATGGGCACCCCCAACGGAAAGACCACTTCATGAACATCCGACACTGGCTGGCCCTCGCGCTGTTGGCGGCATGCACCGTCCAGGCCCAGGAAGCCACCATCCGCAAGAACCTGAGCGAGCGCCTGCCCAACATCCCCAAGATCGACGAGGTCAGCAAAACCCCGATGAACGGTCTGTACGAAGTGCGCATGGGCAGCGACATCATGTACAGCGACGCCGAAGGCAATTTCCTGATCCAGGGCGCGCTGTTCGATGTGAGGCAAAAACGCAACCTGACCGAAGAGCGCACCGAGAAACTCTCGGCCGTGCCCTTTGACCAGCTGCCGCTCAAAAATGCCTTCACCCAGGTGCGCGGCAACGGCAAGCGCAAGCTGGTGGTCTTTGCCGACCCGAATTGTGGCTTTTGCAAGCGTTTCGAAAAGGACCTGCAAAAGCTCGATAACGTGACCATCCTGCATGTGCTCTATCCCATCCTCGGCGAAGATTCCAAAGCCAAATCGAAGAACATCTGGTGCGCCAAGGACAAGGCCAAGGTCTGGAACGACTGGATGGTCAATGGCGTGACGCCCCCTGCCGCCAGCTGCGACACCACCGGCATCGACGCCAATGTCGAGTTCGGCAAGAAGCACCGCATCACCGGGACCCCCACCCTGTTCTTTGCCGATGGCACCCGTGTCGTTGGCGCTGTACCGCTGGCCCAGATCGAAAACCAGCTTGCCCAGGTGAAGTGACATGATGAATCTGCAGCACCCCGAAGACCCCACCTGGGTCCTGATCCGCCGGCTCGGTTATGCCGGCCTGATTCCTTTTGTGTTCCTGGCCCTGTGCCTGTGGGTGGTGGGCGAGGACCTGCACCCCTATGTGGCGCTGTCCATGCAGGCCTATGGCGGCGTGATCGTGTCCTTTCTGGGCGGCATCCACTGGGGTGTGGGCTTTCGCAACGCCATCACCACGCCCCAGGCACCGCCGGTGCACTTCACCTGGGGGGTGATGCCCTCCATCCTGGCCTGGATCGGCGTGATGATGCCGGCCTTTGCCGGCCTGCCGCTGTTGGGCTTTGTGCTGATCGGCTGCTACCTGGTGGACCGCAGGACCTGGCCGGCTGCCGGACTGGCCCCTTGGCTGCCCATGCGCCTGCAGCTGACCCTCGTTTCCAGCCTGAGCTGCTTCCTGGCCGCTGGCGCGACCTGACCCCACTTTGGGTGGGCGCGAGCCCCTGCTCGCGAATGAAACATCTGTTGCGGCCGCAGGGGCGGCCCCCTGCAGGACGCATCCCGCATGACTGCCTTGCTCTACACCGTTGAAGCACATGACCTGCATGCCCATCTCTTTCGCGTCACGCTGACGATTCCTGAGCCTGCCGCACAACAGACCGTGTCGCTGCCTGTCTGGATTCCGGGCAGCTACCTGGTGCGCGAGTTCTCCAAGAACCTGCAACACCTCAGCGCCCGTCAGGGCCGCCGCCAGGTGGCGGTGCGGCAACAGGACAAGTGCAGCTGGCAGATCGACTGCAAGACGGATGAAGCCCTGACACTGCGCTACGAGGTGTACGCCTTCGACAACTCGGTGCGCACCGCCTGGCTCGACAGCCGCCGCGGTTTTTTCAATGGCACCAGCCTGTGCCTGCGCGTGCACGGGCAAGAAGATCGGCCACACCGGCTGCAGCTGCAGCCCGTCAAAG
>CAXRGK010000308.1:0-7341 GCA_964230145.1 Burkholderiaceae bacterium
GACCACTTTCACGAAATACCTGAGCTGACGCAACTCCATGGTCTTGATCTGCTTGTCTGCGAAGACTGCAGTCTACAGTGCTGAAACTCAAGACAGCAGATTGACTGTCTGCTTGTGCTCAGCCATCGAGGTGGATGCGCGCATGGATGCGCTGCACCGTCTTCCACACCCCCCACAGCACCAGCGGGATCATCAGGCCCGCAGCCAGTTCAGGCTGGATCGGCACGCCCGCGAACTTGAGCGCCTTGGCGCCGTACAGCAGCAGACTGACCACGTAGTAGCTGATGGCCGCGATCGACAGTCCTTCCACCGTGGACTGCAGGCGAAGCTGCAGGTCCTGCCCGCGCGTGAGTTTTTCCAGCAGTTGCTGGTTCTGCGTTTCGGTGGCGATGTCCACCCGCGTGCGCAGCAGGGCGCTGGTGCGTGACACGCGCTCGGACAGCGCCGTCAATCGCTGCGCTGTCGCCTCGACGGTGGCAATCGCCGGGGACAGGCGGCGCTGCATGAACTCGCCCACCGTCTGCGTGCCGTGCAGCGGGCGCTCGCGCAGCTCGGCAATGCGCTCGCGCACCACCGCGTCGTAGGCCCGCGTGGCCGAGAAGCGGTAACCGTGCTCGGCCGTGGCCCGCTCCACGCGAGCCGCCAGCGCCACCAGATCGTCAAGCAAGGCCTGGTCGCCGCCCTGCTTTCCCTCCAGACGCGCCGTGATGTCCGCCAGCTGCGACTCGGCCTGCGCCAGCACCGGCGAGAGTTGCTTGGCCACAGGCAGGCCGCGCAAGGCCATGAGGCGGTAGGTTTCCAGTTCGAGCACGCGCTGCGAGATGCGGCCGCCACGGCCTTCGGTGGTCTCGGGCGCGGCCAGCACCAGCAAGCGCTCGAAACCGTCCGCACCGATGCGCAGGTGCGACAGCAGGCAGGAATGCGACTGGCCCTCAACTGTGTTGCCCATGCGCGAGCCGATCAGCATGCCCTCGCCCAGCCACTGCTGGGCCTTGACCAGCATCAGCGGATCGTCCATGCCTTCGGGCAACATGGCCAGGTGGATCGCTGCCACCGTCTGCCCCGGCAGGGCACGCAACCAGTCGGTGCCGGTGGCCACATGGCTGGCCAGTTCGGGCAAGACGCTGCCCCAAGCGGCGTGCGCAGGCAGCGGCTGCACGATGGAATAACGGGTGAATTCGGTGTGGCGCTCCCACTTGACGGTGTAGCCCTCGCAGCGCAGGCGCAGGAAGTTGCCATTGAGCCGGTCCAACCCCAGATCGGCGTGGCCAGGCAGGCGCTGCAGGTGGGCGCATTCCTGCTCGCGCGAGACACCGGCGTTGAGCAGCGCCACATAGGTGATCAGGGCCGGCAGCCGCACCCGTGCCGAGGGGCGGGCGTGCACCTCGTTGTGCAGCATGCGGCGCTGCGGGTCGTCGGGCGGCAGGATGCGGGCGTCGAATTCGTTCATGCGGGCATTATCCATCCGCACCTCCCACCCGTCCATCACCGCACGGTCATTTCAGTCTTGCGCCCGTGGCATCGAATACCTGCAGCTCGATGGGGATGCCCTGTCCCACACTCTGCGTCACGGTGCAGTACTGCTCAAAGCTTTCCAGCACCCGGTCCAGGTGCTCCAGCTGCGCAGCCGGCACGCCCAGCGTCATCACCGCCGTCATCTTGAGCACGCGCAGACGGTTGTCGGCATTGCGACCCACCTCGCTGGTGATCTGGCAGCGGATGGGCTCGGGCGCCTGTTTGAACTTGCGCAGCGCGAACAGCAGCGAGTCCGACAGGCAGTTGCCCACCGCCGCGCTGAGCAGCTGCACCGGCGAAGGGCCCAGGCCCGTGCCCAGCGGCGCCGGCTCGTCGGTGGTGAGCACCGGTGCATCGCCACCGAACTGCACATCAAAACGGTAGTCGTGGCGCTGGGCCAGTTCGATCTGTATGGTTTTTTCGGTCATGGTCGTTCCGGGTGAAGGTTCACACCGCGCGCTGCAGGGCGCGCGCATGCATGGGCCGCACGAAGTGCGCACCGTCTGCGCGCTGGTGCGGGGTGTAGGCGGACTGCACCTGATCACGCAGACGTCGGCGTGCAGCCTCGTCGGGCAGTTTGCGCAGGGCGTCCTGCATCATGCGGTCTTCAAAATCCTGCGCGTCGGCAAAGTGCACCGGCTGCACGAAGCGCCATTGCCGCCGGGCTGTCCACACGCCGCTGGCGACAGCGGCATCGAGCGCCTGCTGCGCCGCCGCACGCACAGGGCCTTCGTCGTTGTACAGGCGCACGATCTCATTGAGCTGGCCGGCGTAGACCGGCTCGGACACGTACAGCCAGCCACCGGGCCGCAGCACACGAGCGGCCTCATGCAGCGCCTGCGCCATGTCGGGAATGTGGTGCAAGGACTTGAGCATCCAGACCATATCGAAGGAGGCGTCAGCGCAGGGCACAGCCTCTGCACGGCCCTGTAGCACCACCAGCCCGGCCTGCGGGCGCTGCGCATTGCCCGCCACCAGCGCAGCATGGGGCTCGATGCCGATCACGCGCGCATCCGGGCAACGCTGCAGCAGCTCGCGGGCCTGCCGTGCCTTGCCACATCCGAGTTCAAGCACGGCGCACTGGCGCAGGTCCAGACACTCGGCCATCAGGGTCAGCTCATCGGTGACCACCGGGCCGAAGCCGGCTTCCTGAGCCGCTGCAGCATTCATGGTTTCGGGGCAGGGTTCGGTTCAGGCTGCAGCAGATCACCCGAGCGCAGGCCCCACCAGGTCCAGCGCAGCAGGGCCGCCACCACCACGCAGGCCAGCGCCAGCACCAGCAACGCCAGCAGCTGCGGCAGCACGCCCGCATTGGCCAGCCTCAGGCTGAGCGCGGCAAAGGCGGTCAGCGGGAAGGACAGGCTCCACATCGGCCAGCCAAAGGGCTGGTCAAAACATTGCGGCAACTGCCACAGGGCAAGCACCACAAAAGCCAGCGCCATGCACCACAGGGCCACAGGCCAGACCAGTGGAGACCGCCAAAGCATCAGGCCCAGACCCATCACCGATGGCGGCGCGATCAGGATGAACACGCTGGCGCGCATGCGGACAGGCCATGGCCCCAAGCGTTGCAGGCGTCGCACCAGCAACAGCAAGACCACCGGCCAGAGCGCCGCACCCACCGTCCACTGGACTGCTGTCCACAGCGGGTGCCCGAGCGACAGCCCAGCCAGCGGCAACAACACATTGCCCACCACCGGGATCAGCATGGCCGGCGTGACGCCCATCCAGCGCGAAGCGCCGCTGCGCAGCCAGCGCAGGACCACCCAGACGGTCACGACTGCCTGGGCAGCGGCACCGGTCATCCACAGCACATCCCAAAGGATCGAAGGCCCGTCAAGCACCACACCGCATGTGGCCAGCAGCATCAGCGAAACCGTGGGTGCAGCCACAAACACATGGCGCACCGGGTGTGCAGCATCATGCACACGGGTCATGGGCCAGCGCATGAAACGCCAGAGCGTGATGCCCAGCAACGCCAGCATGAACACCCCGGCCACCACTGCAACAACCTGCGCGACCGCGGTGGCGACATCGCCCATGCGGGCCGCAGCCTGCGCCCAGGCCAGCGACAGACCACACAGGCCCATGACCGGCACAAAGCCGATCAGGCCCAGATGCTCCAGCGATGTCGCGGCACGGGTGGGCGCTTCAGTGGAAGGAGAGGCACACGCCATCTTCGCGTCCGATCAGCAGCACTTGCCGTCGGTCGCGCAAGCGTTGCCGTCCTTCACACCCAGCTTGCGCAGGATGATGCCCAGCGGACAGAAGTTGGTGAAACCGAACTGGAACAGGTTCAGGCCCACAAAAGCGGTGAAGGCCAGGAACCATTTGCTCACGAACACCGGCGAGCCTTCGACGCCCAGCGCCAGCGAAAGCGTGATGAACAGGCCAGCGATCACACGGATGTAACGTTCAACGGTCATTTCATTTCTCCTTTAAAAATCAAAATCATTCCCGCGAAAGCGGGAATCCACGGACCCCGGATCAAGTCCGGGGTGACATATGAGGTGTACCGGTGCGACATTGGGGTGCGGTCAGGCAACTTCATAGCGCTTGCGGTAGAGCGCGTAATACAGCACCGGAATCACCACCAAGGTGAGCAAGGTGGAGACCAGGATGCCAAAAATCAAGGAAATGGCCAGACCATTGAAGATCGGGTCATCGAGGATGAAGAAGGCGCCGATCATGGCGGCCAGACCGGTCAGTGCGATCGGTTGCGCACGCACCGCCGCCGACTGCACCACCGCATCCTTGAACGACATGCCCGTCTTGACCTGCAGTTCGATGAAATCCACCAGCAAGATGGAGTTGAGCACGATGATGCCGGCCAGTGCGATCATGCCGATCATGCTGGTGGCGGTGAACTGCGACTGCAGCAGCGCATGGCCCGGCATCACACCGATGATGGTCAGCGGGATGGGCGCCATGATGACCAGCGGCGTGAGGTAGCTCCTGAACTGCGCCACCACCAGCAGGTAGATCAGGATCAGGCCCACACCATAGGCGGCGCCCATGTCGCGGAAGGTCTCGTAGGTGATCTGCCACTCTCCGTCCCACTTGATGGCGTACGGGCGGAAGGCATCTTCAGGTTGGCGGATCCAGTACTCGCCCAGCTCGCCAGCATTGGGCAACTGCGCATCCTTGAGGTTCGGGCGAATCGCGAACAGGCCGTACAGCGGCGAATCGAGCTGGCCGGCCATGTCGCCAAACACATAGCTCACCGGCATCAGGTCCTTGGTGAACAGCGGCTTGTCGATGATGCCCTTGTCCACCTGCACCAGTTCCGACAGGGGCACCAGCTTGCCATTCGCAGCGCGCATCGGAAGCGCCAGGATGTTATCGAGGCCCACTTGCGAAACCTGCGGCAGCTGCAGACGCACTGGCACCGGCAGCTTGGACTGCGCATCGTGCAGGTAGGCCGCGTCCATGCCCGAGAGCGCCCCATGCACCGTCTGCGCGATGGCCGCCACCGGGATGCCCAGCGACTCGGCGCGCTGGCGGCGCACCGTCAGGTGGGCGCGCGGGGCGTCGATCTTGAGCGTGCTGTCGAGCGCCACGATGTCGGGCGTGTCGTCAAAGGCTTGCAGGATGCGGGCGGCCAGCTGCTGGCGACCGGCTTCGTCGGGGCCATAGACCTCGGCCACCAGCGGGCTCATCACCGGCGGGCCGGGCGGCACTTCGACCACCTTGACGCGTGCGTTGTAGCGCGCACCGATTTTTTCCAGTTCGGGGCGCAGGCGCTGGGCAATCGCATGGCTTTTTTCGCTGCGATGCTGCTTGTCCACCAGATTCACCTGCAGGTCGCCCTGTTCGGCGTCGGCGCGCAGGTAGTACTGGCGCACCAGACCGTTGAAGGTGATCGGGCTGGCGGTACCGGCGTAGCCTTGCAGGTCGCGCACTTCCTTTTGCTGCGACAGGTAGGCACCCATTTCGTGCAGGGCCGAGGCGGTGTTCTCCAGCGGCGTGCCGGCCGGCATCTCCAGCACGACCTGGAACTCGCTCTTGTTGTCAAAGGGCAGCATCTTCAGCACCACCCACTGCACCAGCGTCAAGCCGACCGAAAGCATGAGCGCGACCACGATGCCGGCCAGCAAATGCCAGCGCTTGCGGGCGCTGTTCAGGAAAGGCGTGAGCAATCGCGCAAACACGGTTTGCAGCTTGCCCGACAGACCACCGTGTGCGGGTTCGGCATGCGCCCCGCCATGCGGCTTCATCAGCTTGAGTGCCAGCCAGGGCGTGACGGTGAAAGCAATCGCCAGCGAGATCGCCATGCCCAGACTGGAGTTGATCGGGATCGGGCTCATGTAGGGGCCCATCAGGCCGGACACGAAGGCCATGGGCAGCAAGGCCGCAATCACGGTGAGTGTGGCCAGGATGGTGGGGCCACCCACTTCGTCTACCGCTGCAGGAATGATTTCTCGCAAGGGCTTACCGGGAAACAACTGCTGGTGCCGGTGGATGTTCTCCACCACCACGATGGCGTCGTCCACCAAAATGCCGATCGAAAAAATCAGCGCGAACAGGCTCACGCGGTTGAGCGTGAAGCCCCAGGCCCAGCTGGCAAACAGCGTGGCCGTCAGCGTCAGGATCACCGCGCCGCCCACGATCACGGCCTCGCGTCGGCCCAGCGCCAGGCCCACCAGCAGGATCACCGAACCGGTGGCAAAGGCGAGTTTCTGGATCAGCTTGTTGGCCTTTTCGGCAGCGGTCTCGCCGTAGTCGCGCGTGACGGTGGTGCGTATGTCGGCCGGGATCACGGTGTTGCGCAGCACATCCAGGCGCGCACGCGCGGCCGAGGCCACATCGACCGCGTTCTCTCCGGGCTTCTTGGTCACCGTCAGCGTCACGGCAGGGTAGACCTGCCCGGCCTGCACGCCAGCGGCCTGCGCATCGGCTGCACCCGGCGTGAACCACACATAGCGTTGCGGCTGCGCGGCACCGGCTTCCACCCTGGCGACTTCGCGCAAATACACCGGCTTGCCGTTGTGCACGCCCACCACCAGGCCTGCCACGTCTTCTGCAGACGTCAAAAATTCGCCGGTCTCGACGCTCAGCATCTGTCCGCTGTCGGCCTGCACCACAGCGCCCGAGGGCATGCCGAAATTGGCCGCAGCCAGAATGGATTTGAGCGAGAGCAGGTCAATGCCACGCTCGCGCAGGCGCGTCGGATCCAGCTGCACCTGCACCACCCGCCCCGGGCCGCCGATGGTCTGCACTTCGCGCGCGCCTTTGACCTGTTTGAGCTCCATCTCCAGCGTGCGGGCCACACGTTCAAGTTCCAGCGCCGAAGCAGCCTCGGGGCTCCACAGCGTCACGCCCAGCACCGGCACATCGTCGATGCCCTTGGGTTTGACGATGGGCGTCAAGGTCCCCAGGTCGCGCGGCAACCAGTCCTGGTTGGCATTGAGCACGTCGTACAGGCGCACCAGCGCCTCGGTGCGCGGCACGCCCACCTTGAACTGCACCGTCAGCACCGCCACACCGGGCCTGGCCACCGAATAGGTGTGCTCGATGTCCTGGATCTGGCTGAGCACCTGCTCGGCCGGTTGGGCCACCAGGGTCTGCACGTTCTGGCTGCTGGCGCCCGGAAACGCAATGATGACGTTGGCCATCGTGACGTTGATCTGCGGCTCTTCCTCGCGCGGGGTCACAAGCACCGCAAACAGGCCCAGCAGCAGGGCCACCAAGGCCAGCAGCGGGGTCAGGGCATTGGCCTGAAAGGCGGCGGCCAGGCGGCCCGAGACGCCCAGGGACGGGGCGGGGGTGTGCGGTGCTTCGTTCATGGGGGCCGTCCTCAATGTGCCTTGGCGGGTTGGGCGCCGG
>CAXRGK010000309.1:0-2450 GCA_964230145.1 Burkholderiaceae bacterium
TAGACTGTTATGGATCGCTGGAATAGTGGAAATGAAGCTTGATCATCAACGACAGCTATAGAGAAAGGCAGCGGCGGACGGCTTCTGGCCGGTATACGTCCTCCATCGTGCCAGTCAATGACGGCTGCCGCTGCACAACAGGCGTTGGTCATGTAGGGTTGGAGTGCGAACACTCAAGGTTTGGCGCAGATTGGATGCGAAACGGTATGAGGCGGGGCTTCAGCCCAACACCCACCAGCCGGCTGGATGCCGGGCCAATGCAATGCCCACCATGACCAGCACCACGGCCAGCGCGGCCGCAAAGAAGAGCAGGCGCTGCACGCGCGTGCGCCCGCGCTTGAGGGCGAACGAACCGAGCACGATGTAGAACACCAGCAGCACCAGCTTGACGCCCAGCCAGGTCTGCTGCAGCGGGTGGTAAGCCAGCAACATCCACAGACCGACGCCTGCGGTCAGCAATGGCACGTCAATGGCCACGCTCAGCCAGCGCCAGCGGGCCTGCATGGGCCAGGTCTGCAGGGCCGTTACACCCAGCCCGCGCGCCACGAACAGCACGATGCTGGCCGTGACGCAGGCGCGGTGCAGGTGCAGCAGGGCGGGGTAGAGCCAGGGGTGGGTGGCCAGCCAGGTGTTCATCTCAAAGGGGAGGGTGCGGGCAGGCCCGCATCATGGCATGGCTCGGTGAGTTCAGAGGCCCACCTCGCCACGCTGGTCACGCACTTTCGCCCTGGCCTGCGCATCCGGCAGGGCCGGTTTGGCGCGGGTAATGGTTGGCAGTGCCTTGGCCTGTTCGGCATTGAAGGCGGTGAAGACTTGCTGGTCATGCGGGTTTCCGTTCAGGCCGCAGCCGCTAGCGGAACGGGTGTGAGCAGGTGGCGCATCAGATCGGCCACGCCGCGGATCTGCTCGCCAAAGGGCAGCCGCCCGGCGCCGCGGAAGAACAGTCCGCGTTCGGCGTCGCCGTCCATCGCATGCCCCAGCTGCTGGTCGATGCAGAACTGCCCAATGCCTGAAATGCCATCGCGCAGGCCGCAGGTTTGCAGACAGTCGAAGGACATGTTGCATTTGGCCTTGGGGTGGGCGCGCTCCTGCAAGATGGGCAGGATGCGCAGGTACTTGTCCAGCCAGGGCGTACGCACCGCGCGGGCCGGCAATCCGGCCACACTGGTGAATTCGACAATGTCCTGCGGTGTGGCCTGTGCCAGGATGCGCTTGAAGACATCAGCGGCGTCGCACTCTTTGGTGACAGCAAAGGCCGTGCCCAGTTGTACCCCGGCCGCACCCAGGCCTTGCAACCGCAAGATGTCGGCGTGGCTGTCGATGCCTCCGGCGGCGATCAGCGGGATGTCCTGCTCATAACCCGCCTGTTTGAAAAATTCGCGCACCTGCGGGATCACCACCTCAAAGTCAAAGCGCGCATCGCCGAGGTCGGCGACCTTGGCCGCGCCCAGATGGCCGCCAGCCAGGCGCGGGTTCTCGATCACGATGGCGTCGGGCAGCCGGCCTTTCTTTTCCCATTTGCGCACCAGCAGCTGCACGCCACGGGCGTCCGACAGGATGGGGATCAGCGCCACCTCGGGGTGTTCGCGGGCCAGCTCGGGCAGGTCCAGCGGCAGGCCAGCGCCCACCACCAAAGCATTGGCGCCGCTGGTCAGCGCCTGCCTGACATAGGCCTCGTAGGCGCTGAGCGCCTTCATCACATTGACCGCGATCCAGCCTTGACCCTGCGAGGCCGCACGGGCACTGCGGATTTCGCGCTCGAGCGCGATCAGATTGGCGTTGTCGATCCGTTCACGCGCATCGGCTTCCTTGTCCAGGTGCGCAGTCAGCGCCATCAGGTCGGGATGGCGCCGGCGCAGGTCCACCGACGAGATCGTGCCCATGCCGCCCAGCCGGGCCACGGCAGAAGCCAAGCCCGAGGCAGACACGCCCACACCCATGCCGCCCTGCACGATGGGCAGCAAGCTTTTGCCGCGGATGCGCAAGGCTTGCAGGCCAGCGGCTTGCGCCATGGCCAGCCAGGTTTCGCTTGCGGTGCTCATGTTGGCGGTGGCCATGTCAGTGCTGCGCCTGATCTTCAAACACCGGAAAGAGCAGGTTGTTCTCAAGGTGGATGTGCGCGATCAGGTCTTCGGTCAGGCGCGCGGTACCCGCGTACAGCGCCTGCCAGGTGTTGCAAGCGCCTGCGGGGGGCTGGTGCTGGTGGGTCAGCTCGGCCAGGCGCTCGATCTGCGCGCCGTGGCTTACATGTTCGTGACGCATCATGCCGATGGGGTGCACCACCATCGGGTGACCGCCTTGTTTGAGCAAGGGAAACAAGATCTGCTCTTCCTTGGCCATGTGCGCCAGCAGTTCCTGCTCCATGGTCTCCAGGTGATCGGCCAGGCCTTGTGGCACGTTCGGGTGGTCGCGGTGCACGGCTTCGACGCGACGGGCCATGCGGATCAGCT
>CAXRGK010000310.1:0-6146 GCA_964230145.1 Burkholderiaceae bacterium
TGTGACTGGAGTTCAGACGTGTGCTCTTCCGATCTATCGAAGAGGTCGATCTCGTAGTTGCTGTGCACATGCTGCAGGATGGCGGCCAGACGCTCCAGGCCCATGCCGGTGTCCACGCAGGGCGCAGGCAATTTTGTGACGGAGCCGTCTTCGTGCATCTCGAACTGCATGAACACGTTGTTCCAGATCTCGATGAAGCGGTCGCCGTCTTCCTCCGGGCTGCCCGGGGGGCCGCCGGGGATGTGGTCGCCGTGGTCGTAGAAAATTTCAGAGCAAGGGCCGCAAGGGCCGGTGTCGGCCATCATCCAGAAGTTGTCGGACTTGTAGCGGCCACCCTTGTTGTCGCCAATGCGGATCACGCGCTCGGGTGGCAGACCGATCTCTTTCGTCCAGATATCGTAGGCCTCGTCGTCTTCCATGTAGACGGTGGCCAGCAGGCGCTCTTTGGGCAGCTTGTAGACCTCGGTCAGCAGTTCCCAGGCCCACTTGAGCGATTCGCGCTTGAAGTAGTCACCAAACGACCAGTTGCCCAGCATCTCGAAGAAGGTGTGGTGGCGGGCGGTGTAGCCCACGTTTTCCAGGTCGTTGTGCTTGCCACCGGCGCGCAGACAGGCCTGCACGGAGGCAGCGCGCACATACGAGCGCTTGTCCGTGCCGAGGAACACATCCTTGAACTGCACCATGCCGGAGTTGGTGAACATCAGCGTCGGGTCGTTGCCCGGCACCAGCGGGCTGGAAGCCACCACGGTGTGGCCCTTGGACTCGAAGAAATCGAGGAAGGTCTTGCGGATGTCGGCAACTGAAAAAACGGCTTGGCTCATGGTCTGGGAAGGGTTTTCCGGAGTAACCGGGCATTATAGGTTTGCCCTTCTGGCGACAGACGAAGCCACGCACTGACGCTAAGCTCCAATTCGTGGCACACTTGAATTTATTAATAAGTTAAATAAATCGCCAGGGCAGCGCTTCGAGCACTGTCTCATCTGCTTTTTCAGGAGACCTCCATGGACATGAAAACCTCTCCCCTCGCTCAGCTCAATGACCCCAGCCTGCTCAAGACCGACGCGCTGATCAACGGCCAGTGGGTGGGTGGCAGCAGCCGCTTTGCCGTGCACGACCCGGCCACCGGTGCGCACCTGGCGGATGTGGCCAACCTCGGCCCCGCCGAGACCGAACGCGCCATTGCCGCCGCCAACGCCGCCTGGCCCGCCTGGCGCAGCAAGACCGCCAAGGAGCGCAGCATCATCCTGCGCAAGTGGTACGACCTGCTGATGGCCAACCAGGACGACCTGGGCCGCATCATGACCGCCGAACAAGGCAAGCCCCTGCCCGAAGCCAAGGGCGAAGTGGCCTATGGCGCCAGCTTTGTCGAGTGGTTTGCCGAAGAAGCCAAACGCATCAACGGCGAGACCCTGCCCCAGTTCGACAACAACCGCCGCCTGCTGGTGCTGCGCCAGTCGATCGGCGTGTGCGCCGCCATCACCCCCTGGAATTTCCCGCTGGCCATGATCACCCGCAAAGTCGCCCCGGCCCTGGCCGCTGGCTGTCCGGTCATCATCAAGCCCGCAGAGCTGACTCCGCTCACCGCCCTCGCTGCAGCCGAGCTGGCCATACGCGCAGGCATCCCTGCCGGGGTGCTGAACATGGTCACCGCCGACAGCGACAACTCGATCGCCGTGGGCAAGGTGCTGTGCGCCAGCGATGTGGTGCGCCACATCAGCTTCACCGGCTCCACCGAAGTGGGCCGCATCCTGATGGCGCAGTCGGCCCCCACCGTGAAAAAAATGTCGCTGGAGCTGGGCGGCAACGCGCCCTTCATCGTGTTTGAAGACGCCGACATCGACAGCGCGGTCGAAGGCGCTTTCGCCAGCAAGTACCGCAACGCCGGTCAGACCTGCGTGTGCTCCAACCGCATCTATGTGCAGGAAGCTGTGTACGAAGAATTCGCCACCAAATTCGCCGCCAAGGTCAAAGCCGCTGCCAAGGTTGGCAACGGGTTTGAAGATGGCGTGAACCAGGGCCCGCTGATCGAGCCCGCGGCCCTGGACAAAGTCGAGCGCCACGTGAAGGACGCGATTGCCAAGGGCGGCCGCTTGCTGGCAGGCGGCAAGCGCCTGCAGGGCCAGTTCTTCGAACCCACCGTCATCGCAGACGCCAGCGCCGACATGGTCTGCGCCAAGGAAGAAACCTTCGGGCCGTTTGCGCCCATCTTCAAGTTCAAGACCGAACAGGAAGCGATTGACGCGGCCAACAACACCGAATTCGGCCTGGCGAGCTATTTCTACAGCCGCGACGTGGGCCGCATCTTCCGCGTGAGCGAGGCGCTGGAATATGGCATGGTCGGCATCAACGTCGGCATCCTGGCTACCGAGCATGTGCCCTTTGGCGGGGTCAAGCAGTCGGGCCTGGGCCGCGAAGGCTCGCACCATGGCATCGACGACTATGTGGAGATCAAGTACCTCTGCCTGGGCGATATCCTCAAGTAAGCGCCTGCGCGCAGGGTCTGGGCACTGCGCCGCATCATTTGCACAGGAGGACAGGGACTGGCGATTGCGTGGACACCTTCTGGGCCACGCTGCCCATGAGCAGCCTGACCACGCCGCTGCGGCCGTGAGAGCCCATCACAATCAGGTCCGCACCCACATCCCGGGCTGTCTGGACGATGCCCTCAGTGGCAGAGGCATCCTCCACGGTCAACTCATCAAGGGGGCCGGTATGGTTCAGGGACTTGGCCAGATCCAGCACCTGCAGGTGCGCCTGCACAGCCGACTGGCGGGCCGCAGCCATGTAGGCATCGAACCCGACAGGATTGACCTCACCGATGCCAATGAAGGGGTACGGGTCCACCACGTACACGGCCGTGAGTGCTGCACCATGGATGCGCGACAGATTGATGGCCATGCGCGCAGCGTGGATGGAAGCTTCAGAGCCATCGTTGGCCAGCAAAATCTTCTTGAACATGGTTCGATCTCCTGAAGGTCTGGAACACGCACCCTGAACTTGGCGCATTCACTCTATCAAACCAAAGGCGTGAACCAGGCTATTCCCCTGTTTTGGAATGGCAAAGACATCAGGGCGTGTTCAGCGGGTTGCGAAAATCGAAGTCGAGAAGCAATTGCCGGTGCACCCAGACCAGCAGATCCGACCATGCAGGCTCTGCGCGCAGACTCCAGTCAAGAAAAGGGGCCAGGTATGGCTTGGCCTGCCAAAGCGCAGGTCTGGCCACCAACTGGTAACCTGGCGAGTCCACCCACACATTGCTGGCGGTCAGACTCCAGGTCAGACATGCCGCCACCCATGCAGGCAGCATCCAGGACAGCAAACGCTGCTGCAGGCCAAGCAAACCAAGACGGCCCAGCACCACCAGACTCAGACCCGCCAGCAGCTGACACAGGTTGAGCAAGCCAAACAGCAGGGAAGCGCCCAGCGCCACAGGTGTCATGACGGCCTTGCGGTAGGCATCACGCATCTGCGCGTTCGATGGACCAGCCATGGGCCAATGTCCGAGCAACTGCGTGGCACCGGACAGAATATCCACATCGTCCGGGGCCAGACCCAGGACGCTGGAGGTCCATAGAGCGCCCATGACCGGACGCACGGGTGCAGGAGCCGGGCCCTCAAGGACCTGCACCCCCCGCAACTCGACACGCCCCCTGAGCGCCTCGGCGGTGCCCAGATGCGAGCTGAAACTCATGACCAGATCGGTCTGGTCTGCCCGGTCCACGATCGCATCCACCACAGCCTTCTGCAGATGCCACATGAGCAGCAAGCCCACCGCGCAGGACGACAGGACCAGCAAGGGCCTTGAGTGGATCGCCTTGTCCAGCCAGCGCATCAGCAAGAGTGCCAGACCCAGACCGGACACGACCCGTGCCCACGCCTCCATGTCATGGAGTTGCGCAGCCCTCATGTCTGCCAAGCTGCCACTGGCCAGTTCGAGCAAGCGATGATTGAAAGACAACTCCAGGACGGCATAGGCCGCCAGCAAGACCAGAAACCAGGGCTGCAGGGGCAAAGCGGTGGATTTGTCAAAAAAGCGACGCATGGGCGACGATTCTGAAATCGACAAACGCCATCGAGCGCTGCGCAATCCATCTTTACATTCGGTCTACAATCCCGGCCACCGCGGGTGTAGTTCAATGGCAGAACGGCAGCTTCCCAAGCTTCATACGAGGGTTCGATTCCCTTCACCCGCTCCAGACATCTCCAAGGCCCCACGGGGCCTTTGCTGTTGGTATGCCGTCAAGCCCAAGCCTGCAGGAATTCCTGCCAGTGGGGCGCCTGATGCGCCTGGGCAAGCAGGTTTTGTTGCACGAAACCGATTTCCTGTTCGTACTCGGCCTCGGTGAAACCGCCTCGCATCTTCTGGAAGCGGCAGTAGAGCAGGTAGGTGTTCATCACATCGGTTTCGCAATAGCGGCGCACATCTTCGGTCTGCCCGGCCAGGTACTGCTCATAGACTTGGCCGCCATCCATGCCCAGTTTGCCCGGGAAGCCACAAAGCTTGGCCATGGCGTCCAGCGGGGCATTGGCGCGCGGGGTGTACTTGGCCAGCAGGTCCATCAGGTCCAGGTGTCGCATGTGGTAGCGGCTGATGTAGTTGTTCCACTTGGACTCGCGATCGACTTCACCCATGTCCCAATAGTGGTCGGCGACCACGCCATGGATCAGGCCGCGGTAGTGCAGCACTGGCAAATCAAAGCCACTGCCGTTCCAGCTGACCAGCTGCGGGCTGTGCTTTTCGATGGCGTTGAAGAAGGTCTGCACCACCTTGCCTTCGCTGTCGCCGTCACGGTCCACAAACGAATGCACGCGTAAACCATCGGCATTGCGAAAGACGCAGCTGATGCACAAGATCCTTTGCAGGTGCAGTGGCATGAAGTCGCTCTGACCGTGCTCGGCGCGTTGGGTCTTCCACCAGGCAAAGAGTTCAGGATCACTGCAGTCGGCAGACAGACCTTCAGGTACGCCGTTCAGGCGCCGCCAGCCGGCCATGTCCGGAATGGTCTCAATGTCGAAGACCAGGACCGGCCAGGCCATGTGATCAGCGCGCAGCGAGGTATTTGGACGGGTCGACCGGCTTGCCCTGCCGGCGCACTTCAAAGTGCAGCTTCACGCGGTCGGCATCGCTGCTGCCCATCTCGGCAATTTTGTCGCCCCTGCGCACTTTCTGGTCTTCCTTGACCAGCAGTTTCTGGTTGTGCGCGTAAGCTGTGAGGTAGGTGTTGTTGTGCTTGACGATGATGAGGTTGCCGTAGCCTCGCAGACCGGCACCGGCATAGACCACCTGGCCATCCGCCGCGGCCAGCACCGGATCACCGGCTTTGCCAGCGATGTCGATGCCCTTGTTCTTGGCTTCGTCAAAGCCAGCCACCACCTGGCCGTTGGCCGGCCAGGCAAAGCTGAAGTCTTCCGCTGCCGCAGCGGTGGTGCTGGCATTGGGCGCTGATGCTGGCGATTTGGCCGCACTGGCTGCCCCATTGGCGGGCGATGCCGCTGACGATGTCACGGGTCGCACCACCACGCCGCTGGTTTCCACCGCTGCACCAGGAGGTGCCACACGCAGCACCTGACCGACCTCGATCACATCGGGATTGCTGAGGTTGTTCCAGCGGGCCAGATCTCGCCAGGCCTGGCCGTTGTCCAGACCGATGCGGGTCAAAGTATCGCCCTGTTGCACAGTGTAATAACCCGGTTTGCCGGCGTTCTCAGCGCCGGGCAGGAGCTTCACCTCGCCCGAGGCCGAGCGGGCGCCCATGCGGTCTTCCACCGGGGCCGGCTGGCGAGGCGAAGAACTGCAGGCCGCCAGAGCAGCCAGCACCATCAAAGACAGTGTCCATTCGGAAATGCGTGCAAATCGGGTTTTCATCTTTGTAAGCCTTCAGGCAACACCGGATTTTAGAGGGACGAAATGAACCGCTTCGAGCACCTGACGCTCGATGCCGCTTGCGGTTTTGCGCATCACCACCAGGGCCTGATGGCCTGCAGGGGTGATGGTGGGTGCCACCAGCCGGCCGCCTTCTGCCAGCTGCTGCAGCCAGGCTTCGGGCACGTTATCGCCACCGGCTGCCGAAATGATGCCGGCATAGGGTGCCCCCTTGGGGTAGCCCAGCATGCCATCGCCAAAAATCAGGTGGACGTAATGCAGC
>CAXRGK010000311.1:0-3365 GCA_964230145.1 Burkholderiaceae bacterium
GGCCTGCGCCGTTCTGGCGCAGCGCGTCGCTCGGGCGGCCACCGGCGCTACGCAGCAAGGCCTCGGCCACGGGGGCTTCAACGCCCTGCCCGGCCAGCCAGGCCAGCGCCTCGGCGCCTACGGGCCAGGCCAGCGTGTGGGGCTGGCAGCGGCTGCGGATGGTGGGCAGCAGCTGGTGGGCGGCCTCGGTGGCGAGCACAAAACGCACATCGCCGGGCGGCTCTTCGAGCGTCTTGAGCAGGGCATTGGCCGTGACGGCATTCATGCGCTCGGCCGGGAACACCAGCACCGCCTTGCCACGCCCGCGGGCGTCGGTGCGCTGGGCAAACTCCACCAGGTCGCGCATGGCCTCCACCCGGATTTCCTTGCTGGGTTTGCGTTTCTTGTCGTCGATGTCGGCCTGCGCCTTTTCAGACAGCGGCCAGCCGAGTTCGAGCATCTGCGTCTCGGGCATCAGCACCGCCAGGTCGGCATGGGTGCGCACCTCGATGGCGTGGCAGCTGGGGCAATGGCCGCAGGCGCCCTGCGCCGTCGGCTGTTCGCAGAGCCAGGCCGAGACGAGCGCGAGTGCCAGTTCGTACTGGCCAAGGCCCGAAGGACCTTGCAGCAGCCAGGCGTGGCCGCGCTGAGCCAGCAGGGCCTGGGTCTGGCGGGCAATCCAGGGCGCCATCATGCTGCGCCCTTGCCCAGCCACGGCGTCACCACGCGGGTCACATCGGCCCAGACCGCTTCGCGCGTCTGTGCGGCGTTGATGCGGGCAAAACGCTGCGGCATCTCGGCCTCGCGGCGGGCATAGCCAGCGCGCACGGCGGCAAAAAAGTCGGCGGGTTGCGACTCGAACTTGTCCGGCACGCGGGCCGAAGCCAGCCGCTCGGCGGCAATGGCCGGGTCCAGATCAAACCAGACCGTCAGGTCGGGCTGGCGCAAACCGCCTTCCGGCAATTGCTGAACCATGCTTTCGAGCTGACCGAGCACGGCCCAGTCAAAGCCCCGGCCGCCGCCCTGGTAGGCAAAGGTGGCGTCGGTGAAACGGTCGCAGAGCACCACATCGCCCCGCGCCAGCGCCGGCTCGATCACCTGCATCAGGTGCTCGCGGCGGGCGGCAAACATCAGCAGCGCCTCGGTCAGCGCATCCATCGGCTCGTGCAGCACCAGTTCGCGCAACTTTTCGGACAGCGGCGTGCCGCCGGGCTCGCGGGTCAGCACCACCGCCCTGCCCGCCTCGCGAAAACGCGCCGCCACCCCTTCGATGTGGGTGGACTTGCCGGCACCGTCGATGCCCTCGAAGCTGATGAAAAGACCGCGTGTCATGAAAGATGTGCGAAAAGAACAATTGTCGCAGGCTAGCCCCCCTTCCGTAGGAGGCCGCCCCCGCGGCCGAAGGCTGTTCGCGCGCAGGGGCGCGCTCCCACTCCTCTGCGGCCGGTGCATCAATCGGCGGGTTTCTGCCCCCGCTGGTAGCGGTTGACCGCCCGGTTGTGCTCGTCGAGCGAGGCGCTGAAATGGCTGCTGCCGTCACCCCGCGCCACAAAGTACAGGGCCTGGCTGCTGGCCGGCTGCACGGCAGCCATGAGGGCCGCCTTGCCGGGCATGGCGATCGGCGTGGGCGGCAGGCCGGCGCGGGTGTAGGTGTTCCAGGGCGTGTCGGTGCGCAAGTGGACCTTGCGCAGGTTGCCGTCAAAGGCTTCGCCCAGACCGTAGATCACCGTCGGGTCGGTCTGCAGCATCATGCCGATGCGCAAGCGGTTGTGAAAAACGCTGGCAATCATGGCCCGGTCCGAGCCCTTGCCGGTTTCCTTTTCAACAATGCTGGCCAGAATCAACGCCTCGTCGGGTGACTTGAGCGCCACGCCGGGAGAGCGGGCTGCCCAGGCCTTGTCCAGCTGTCTGTCCATGGCCTTGAGGGCACGCTCGAGTACCTTGAGGTCGCTGCTGTTTTTGGCGTAACTGTAGGTGTCGGGGTAAACACGGCCCTCGGGTGGCACGCCTGGTCGGCCCAGGCGGGCCATCAGGGCTTCGTCACTGAGCGACTGGCTCTCGGGCTTGAGCAGCTCGGCCTTGGCCAATGCCTGGCGCAGCTGACGCCAGTTCCAGCCCTCCACCAGCGTGACCGTGCGCAAGCTTTCCTCGCCGCGGACCAGCATGGCCAGCAGGCGACGTGGAGTGGTGCCGGGGGCAATCTCATAGCTGCCGGCACGCATCTGGCGGTCCTGACCGGACAGGCGAAACCACGCGTACAGCGCAAGCGGCGAGGTTTGCGCACCCGCATCCACCACGGCCTGCGCCACCGTGCGCGGCGTGGTGCCGGGCTCGATCGACAGGTCCAGCGTGGGCTGGCCGGCGCCGGTATCCAGCGGCAGGTGCAGCCACCACAGGCCACCCAGACCAGCCAGCAGGGCCAGCGTCAGCAGGCCGGCCAGCCATTTCATCGCACTCTTGAGCAAAGCCAAACCCTTAAAACGTCATGTTCACGAGCCGGGGATGATAATTCAGCCCCATCGTCAGACGTCTTGACAGCACACCATGTCCCCTGCCCTCCCCACAGAACTTGCCCGCCACCTCAATGGCACCTGCGCCCTGCCCCAACTGGGGGTGATCCAGGCCCAGGGCGAAGACGCGGCCAACTTTTTGCACAACCAGCTGACCAACGACGTGCTGCTCTTGCCCGTGGGCCAGGCCCGGCTGGCGGCCTTCTGCAACGCCAAGGGGCGCATGCAGGCCAGCTTTGTCGTGGTCAAGACCGCGCCCGACATGGTGCTGCTGGTCATGCCGCAGGACCTGCTGGCCCAGACCCTCAAACGCCTGTCCATGTTCGTGTTGCGCGCCAAGGTCAAGCTGACGGACGCGAGTAACCAGTGGCAACTGCGCGGCCTGCTCGGCGACAGCGCCCGCGCCGCCGTGGCCGACGCCGCCCCGTGGCAAACCGTGGCATGGGCGGGTGGCCATGCGGTAGCGCTGTACCCGGCCGTGGCCGGTGATGCACGGCAAGAGCGCGCCTTCTGGATCGGCGCCCAGGATCAAGCCGCCCCCGAAGGCCCGGCCGTGAGCGCCGAGGTCTGGGCCTGGGGTTCGGTGCTCAGCGGCGTGCCCTTTGTCACGCTGCCGGTGTTCGAGGCTTTTGTGCCGCAGATGCTCAACTACGAATCGGTCGGTGGCGTGAACTTCAAAAAGGGTTGTTACCCCGGCCAGGAGGTGGTCGCCCGCAGCCAGTTCCGCGGCACCCTCAAGCGCCGCATGGCGCGGGTATTCAGCCCGGTGATGTTGCAGGCAGGGCAGGACGTCTTCACGCCGACCGACCCGGATCAGCCTTGCGGCACCGTGGTGCAGTGCGCCGCCCGGCCTAATGGACAGGGTTTTGACGCGCT
>CAXRGK010000312.1:0-3853 GCA_964230145.1 Burkholderiaceae bacterium
GCATGCACATGGACACCCGGGCCTGACACCATGAACCGTCGACTGCTGCCCCTGCTCGTCTTCTTCTTGTTCGCCATGCCACTGGCGGCCCTGGCGGCGCCGGACCTGCCTGGCATCACCGCCAGCCAGACCGCGCGCGGCACCCAGTACAGCCTGAACCTGCAGCTGCTGGCGTTGATGACCACGCTCACGCTGCTGCCCTCGCTGCTGCTGATGATGACCGCCTTCGTGCGGATCGTGATCGTGCTGTCGATCCTGCGCCAGGCCCTGGGCACCGGTCAGACCCCGCCCAATATGGTGATCGTGGGCCTGGCGCTGTTCCTGACCCTGTTTGTCATGTCGCCCGTCTTGGGCGACGTCTACCAAAATGCTCTGGCGCCCTACATGAACCAGGGCATGTCGTTCGACCGCGCCCTGGCCATTGCCGAAAAGCCGCTGCGTGCCTTCATGCTCAACCAGACCCGCGAAGACGACATCGCCATGTTCATGGAAATCGCCCGCAACCAGGCGGTCTCCAGCCCGAAAGACGTGCCTTTCATGACCCTGGTGCCGGCCTTTCTGACTTCCGAGCTCAAGAGCGCTTTCACCATCGGTTTCCTGATCTACATCCCCTTCGTCGTCATCGACCTCATCGTCTCGAGCGTGCTCATGTCCATGGGCATGATGATGCTCTCGCCCATGATGATTTCGATGCCTTTCAAACTGATGCTGTTCGTCCTGGTGGACGGATGGAGCCTGATCATGGGCTCGCTGGCATCGAGCTTTGCCATGCCCTAGGAGCCCATGACATGGATACCGCCATGGTGATCGATTTGGCCCGCCACGCGCTGTGGACGGCTGTTCTGGTGTCTGCACCGCTGTTGCTGATTGCCCTGGTGGTCGGGGTGCTGATCGGCGTGATCCAGGCCGCCACCTCCATCAACGAGATGACCTTGAGCTTCATTCCCAAGCTCATTGCGCTGGCCCTGGCCTTGCTGGTGTTTGGCAGCTGGCAGCTGGTGACCCTGGTCGATTTCACCCGCGCCATCTTCCAGCGCATTCCCACGCTTTTTGGCTGACTGGCGGCCTCGACCATCATGCTGAATGTGCTTGCGGCCGACATCATTGAAAGGTTTTATGCCTTCATGTGGCCGATGCTGCGCATCTCGGCTCTGATGCTGACGGCCCCCATCTTCACGCAAAACGCCTTCAACCTGCGCCTGCGCATCCTCATGGCGCTGGTGCTGACCTGGCTGGTCTACCCCCTGCACCGCTGGCCGCTGATCGATCCCGTCAGCGCACAGGGCTTGCTGGAAGTGTTCAACCAGATCGCAATCGGGGCCCTGATGGGATTGGTGCTGCAAATCGTGGTGGCCGCGGTGGTGGTGGCCGGCCAGAGCATTTCATCGGCCATGGGCCTGTCGATGGCCAACATGATCGACCCCAACCTGGGCAATGTGCCGGTGGTGTCGCAGTTTCTGCTGCTGCTGGCCAGCCTGGTCTTTGTCGGATTTGGTGGGCATGCCGTCCTGCTGGGTCTGGTGTCCGAGTCCTTCTACACCCTGCCGATGCGCACCTCGGTGCTCAACCAGGCGGTGTTCGGCCGCATCGTTCAATGGAGCGCCATGATGTTTCTGGGCGCATTGCTGATGGCCCTGCCGGTCATGGTCTTTTTGCTGTTCATCAACGTGGGACTGGGCATCGTCACACGCGCTGCCCCCAGCCTCAACATTTTTGCCGTGGGCTTTCCGGCCATGATCCTGGCCGGTTTTCTGATCCTCATCCTGTCGATGGACGTGATCGGCGGCCGGATTGACTGGCTGTGGACGCAGGGCTTTGGCGTATTGCGGGACCTGACGGGAGTGGGCCATGTCTGACGAACAGGAACGGACCGAACAACCCACCGCGCGGCGCCTGAGCAAGGCCCGCGAGGATGGTCAGGTCGCACGTTCGACCGAACTGCCGGCCGCCGCCATCGTGATCGGTTCGCTGCTCATCCTCTTGCTGCTGGGGGGCTGGATGGTCAACCACCTCAGCGCGGTCTTTGCCCACGGCTTTGTGTTTGACCGCAAGACGCTGGACCGTCCGCAGTTGCTGCCCACTGTGTTCGGCGGCCAGCTCGGCGAAGCCTTCACCCTGATCTTGCCCATCCTCCTGTTCACGCTGGTCGCGGCCATTGCGGCGTCCGGCATGACCGGTGGCTACCTGTTTTCACTGAAAGCCGCAGCCCCCAAAGCCTCCAAGCTCAACCCGGTGGCCGGCCTCAAGCGCATGTTCGGCACCCATGCGCTGGTCGAACTGTCCAAGGCCCTGCTCAAGTTCACACTGGTCACCACCGTGCTGTGGATGTCGGTGGCCAGCCACATGGACACCCTGATCAACCTGGGCCGCATGGGCCTGGAGCCCGCCATGCAGGCGGCCGGCAGCATGATTGCCCAATCGGCCTTGTGGATTGCCCTCAGTCTGGCGGCGATTGCATTGATCGATGTGCCCTACCAGAAGCACGCGTTCAACAAACGCATGCGCATGACCAAGCAGGAGATCAAGGACGAATTCAAGGACATGGAAGGTCGTCCTGAGGTCAAGGCACAGATCCGTCGCCGACAGCGCGAGATGGCCAACCAACGCATGATCCAGCGCATCCAGGATGCGGATGTGGTGATCACCAACCCCGAGCACTTTGCCGTGGCCCTCGAATACGACCCCAGTGGCGATGGCGCCCCCGTGCTGGTGGCCAAAGGCACCGACCACATGGCCGCGCGCATCCGCGAAGAAGCCGGTCTGCACGGCGTGCACATCTTTGAAGCGCCGCCGCTGGCGCGAGCGCTGTACTTCACGACCGACCTCGAAAAACAGGTCCCCGAAGAGCTCTACCACGCGGTCGCCCAGGTCATCGCCTATGTGTTCAGCCTGGAGGCCAAAACCCCCGGCCAGAGCGGCCGCGCCAAACCCCGTGTCCAACTGCCCGCCTCCATGCTGTTTGATGCAGCAGGTCAACGGGTCTCCACCGCCAGAGCATCGGCATGAACATCCGCATCGACGCACCGGACCTCCGTCTGAACGAACATTTCTTCCGCACGGCCGACCGCATGCGTGTCGAAGGCTGCGTCAACGCCGTGGCCCATGAAGGCCTGAGCCTGGCCTTGTCCTGCATGCACGAAGCCCTGCTGGACCACTACGTGCAGATCCTGCTGCAACGCCTGCGCCAATCGAGTCCGGCGCTGGGCATCGAGGTCTATTTCCCGGCCAACACCGAATCGCTGATCGCCCGGTTCAATGAAGCACTGGCCAGCCAGTCGGTCCGGCAAGCCACGCGCAGCAGCAGCGAAGCCTCGCCGCCACAGGTCTGGCTGGTGCACGATGCCCAGCAACTGCCCCCCCAGGAATTGCAGCTGCTGGCCCGCCTGATCCAGAACTTTCCCGGCGCCAACATCCGCGCGGTGTTGCTGATGATCGGCTCACCGCCTCCCCAGGAAGCCTTGTCTGCATTTGGCCGCAAGCTGCTGCGCTGGGACATCGAAGGCCCGACCGATGAACAGGCCGAAGCCACGCTCGAGCTGGCCCGTCACCAGGGCCAGGGCGATGCGATCGCCCTGCTGCTGCGCCGCATGGGCAAGCAGCGCGCCCGTCCTGCCACAGAGCCAAGCGAGCCCACGGACGCACCGACATCCGGCAGCACACCCATGACCGTCAACATCCCAGACGACGGCAGTGCCATTTCGAAGCCAACGGCCCGCGCCTGGCGTGTCTGGTCATTGCCGCGCTGGGCATGGCCGCGCCTGCCGGCGCCACGGGCGCTTTGGCAGAGTCTGCAGCAGCAGCCGGCCTTCTCATTGGACAAGCTGCGCCAGCGCGGCCCGCTGCTGGGCGTTGC
>CAXRGK010000313.1:0-9887 GCA_964230145.1 Burkholderiaceae bacterium
TGCCGATCGACTGGGTCCAGTCCGGCAGGGCCGTGTAGTGCAGGTGGTGCGGACCAGCCCACATGTAAGTGAAGATCAGGGCCCAGAAGTGCACGATCGACAGACGGTACGAGTCCACGGGGCGCTCGGCCTGCTTGGGGATGAAGTCGTACATCCTGCCCAGGACGCCTGCAGTGAGGAAGAAACCCACCGCGTTGTGGCCATACCACCACTGCACCATGGCGTCCTGCACACCAGCGTAAGCCGAGTAGGACTTGAGGGCGCCGACCGGCAACGCGGCGCTGTTGACCAGGTGCAGCAGGGCCACCGCCAGAATGAAGGCGCCAAAGAACCAGTTGGCTACGTAGATGTGACGCACCTTGCGCGTACCCACCGTGCCGAAGAAGACCACCGCAAATGCCACCCAGACCAGGGTGATCAGGATGTCGATGGGCCACTCGAGTTCTGCATATTCCTTGCCGCTGGTGTAACCCAGAGGCAGGGAAATGGCCGCCAGCAGGATGACCAGCTGCCAGCCCCAGAAAGTGAACGCGGCCAGCTTGTCGCTGAACAGACGCACATGGCAGGTGCGCTGCACAACGTAATAGGCGGCTGCAAACAGACCACAGCCACCGAACGCGAAAATCACCGCGTTGGTGTGCAGCGGGCGCAGACGGCCGTAACTCAGGAACGGGATTCCGAAGTTCAGCTCCGGCCAGGTCAGCTGGGCGGCGATGATCACGCCGACCAGCATGCCGACCACGCCCCACACCACCGTCATGATGGCGAACTGCCGTACAACTTTGTCGTTGTAGACAGAGGCTTGCATGTTCGCAAAGTTCATTTCTACCTCTTATTGATGAAAGACCCTTGGAGTGTCGGGTTTTCCCCGACGGGTCGACTTGATGAAAATCAATCGTTGCGCAGAATGCGCTCGCCTTCGGCTTCGATGTCCTCGAATTGCCCACGATGCACCGCCCACCACAGCGCCCCCAGAATGAAGAACACCAAGGCGACCGAGAGTGGGATCAAGAGAAAAAGGATGTCCATGGGATGAACTTTCAGGAATTTCGACCGAGGCTGGCGGACAGGCGCAAGGCATTGAGCACCACCAGCAAGGAACTGAGCGCCATGCCCAGACCAGCCGCCCAGGCCGGCAACCAGCCCATCAGGGCCAGCGGCACGCATGCCGCGTTGTACAACACAGACCAGATCAGGTTCTGACGGACCACGCGCAAGGTCTGGCGACTGCGCACCAGCGTGTGCTCCAGCAAATCCAGCCGCCCCGACATCAGCACCATGTCGGCCTGGGACTGGGTCAGGGCCACGGCCTGCCCCAGCGCAAAAGACACATCCGCTCCCGCCAGGACAGGGCCATCGTTGAGGCCATCGCCCACCATGGCCACCCGATGGCCTTGTTTTTGCATGGCTTGCAGGGCCGCCAGCTTGTCTTGCGGCGAACACCCACCACGAAAATCATCGATGCCCAAGCTGCGGGCCACAAGCTCGACCGCACCAGGCGCGTCACCGGACAGCACTTTGACCGACAGGCCTTGCTGACTCAAAGCCGTCACAACATGGATGGCCTCTGGGCGCAGGGTTTCCTGCAGTTCGAAGGTCGCCATCCAGCCTTGCTCGTCGGCCAGGCTAACCTGCAGGCGCTCGCGCGGGCCATTGGGCGCATCACAAAAAGTGGCCGACCCCCAGCGCAAGACGCGCTGAAAGCCATCGCTTGCCGGCCATTGAACGCTCAAGCCCTGACCGGGGTGCTCCGTCAATACCCAGCCCGCTGGCAAAGCCTGTGCGTCACCGCCCTGCCCTTGCTGCAAACGCCGTTGCCGTGCCTCGGCAGCAATGGCCCTGGATACGGGATGCAGGGAATGCATGGCCATGCGCTCGGCCCAATGCCAAACATCGCCGTGCGTAACACCCGTACGCACATGCAGGGCCGACACACTGAAACTGTCCAGCGTCAGCGTGCCAGTCTTGTCAAACACCACCGTGTCCACCTCGGCCAAACTTTGCAAGGCCTGCAGACGACGCACCAGCACACCACTGCGCGCCAACGCCCCCGCAGCGGCCAGCATGGCGGCAGGCGTGGCCAAAGACAGGGCGCAGGGACAAGTCACCACCAGCACGGCGACGGCGACCATGACGGCGTGGCCTGGCCCTTGCGGCCACCAGGCAATGGCTGCCGCTGCCGATGCCAGCAGCACCCCGATCAGAAAGGGTTTGGCCATGCGGTCCGCCAGCTCGGCCATGGCGGGCTTGTGGACCGAAGCACTTTCCATCAGGGCCACGATCTGCGCATAACGGGTGGCAGCGCCCACCTGCTCCACACGCAATTCGACACGGCCACTGAGGTTGTGGCTGCCCGCAATCACTGCATCCCCCGCTTGGCGATTGAGGGGAATGGACTCTCCGGTCAGCAAAGCCTCGTCCACTTGTGTCTGTCCGGTCAGAACGGTCCCATCGCCCGGGAAAGCCTCCCCTGGCAATACCTCCACCACGTCCCCGGCCCGGAGTTGCCGGATCGACACCCGCTCCCAGCTGTCGTCGGCAGAGCGCCTGCGCACACTGTCGGGCAGGCGATTGAGCACAGCCTCCAGCGCCCCTGCCGTGCGGTCGCGCATGCGCAGTTCCATCCAGCGGCCCATGAGCAGGAAGAACACGAACATGGTGAGTGAATCGAAATACACCTCGGCCCCGAACGGGCCTTGCGGCTCAAACGTGCCCAGGCTGCTGACCACGAAAGTGCCCAGCATGCCGATGGCCACCGGCAGGTCCATGCCGATGCGGCGATGCTTCAGGTCCTGCCATGCGGCAGAAAAAAACGGTGTGCACGAAAACAGGATGACTGGAAGCGAGAGCACCCAGCTGGCCCAGCGCAAGAGGTGCACCATGTCCGGTGTGATGTCGCCTGGTTCGGCCACGTAGGCTGGGGTGGCATACATCATCACCTGCATCATGCACAGGCCAGCCACCGCCACACGCCAGACCATGCGGCGCGCCTGCTGCCTGCGCCGTTCGTGGGCATGGGCATCGTTTGCAGGCAGCGCCTTGTAACCCGCCATGGCACTGGCCTGCATCCATTGCGAAGGCCGGGTTTCCTGTTCAGACCAGACGATGCGGCCTCGGTGGCTGGCCGCGCTCACCTGTACCGATTTGACGCCCGGCACACTGCGCAGCGCTTCTTCGATTGAAATGGCACAGGCAGCGCAGTGCATGCCTTCAAACACCACACTGGATGCCCAACAGCCCGGCTGCCCTGCTTCGTTCTGACTGAAGCTGGCCCACTCCTGCGGATCGTCCAGCAAGGTCAGGCGATCGTCCGCCTTGTGCTCGGGCAGGGTCAATGGCAAGTCCTGGGCAAGATTGACGGAAGTCATGTTCCGAAGATAGGCGATTGGCCCCAACCATTGCTTGACTTGCATCAAGCTGTCAGGATTGAGGGCCTCTTAAGCTAGATGCATTCATCAACCAACCGAGGAGATCACCATGTACAAGCGCATTCTGGTTGCCACCGACGGCTCCAGCCTGTCCAAGAAAGCCGTTGCCAACGCCATCCAGCTGGCATCGAGCTGTGGCGCCGAATTGGTGGCCATGAAAGTGGTGCCCCGTTATCCACAGACCTATTTCGAGGGCAGCATCCCCTTGTCTGCAGCCGAAATCGGTCGCATCGAAAAGCAGTGGGCAGATGCCGCCACTGAAAACCTGGTGGCCGTGCAGAAATCCGCCACCGCCAAGGGTGTTGCCTGCAAGACCGTGACCGTCAAATCCGACGTGGTCTCAGACGCCATCATCGCCACCGCCAAGAAACAGAAAGTGGACCTGGTCGTGATGGCCTCACATGGCCGCAAAGGCATCAAGCGCCTGCTGCTGGGCAGCGAAACCCAGCAGGTGCTCACCCATTGCCACACCCCGGTGCTGGTGCTGCGCTGATTTATTGAATACAAACCGACTCTAGAATGACCCGATATGCAGTCGGGTCATTCCCATGCCGTCCAGAAACGCTTTTCTCAAGCCACTTTTCTCCCTGCAGGCGATCGCACAAGCGTGTCGCCAAACCCTCCGCACTGGCCTGCTGCTGGGATGGAGTCTGTGCAGCGCAGGCGCGGCGATGGCGGCGCCGGACAAAACCGAACTTCGGCTGGAGAGTTGGCGCACAGACGACCAGATGTTTTGGGAGCAGAAGCTGCTGCCGGAGTTTCATCGGCGCCACCCGGAACTGCAGGTCAACTTTGCCCCTGAAAACCCCCTCGAGTACGACAGCCGGCTGGATGCGAAGCTGCGTTACGACAGCCTGCTCGACACGAAGCTGACCAGCCGCAAGGCCGGCGACCTGATTTTCTGCCGCCCCTTTGACGGCAGTGTCCGGCTGTATGAACGCAAGCAACTGGCGCCTCTGCCCGAAGACGTGCTGGCCCCTTTCTCCGAGCAGGCTCGCAGGCCCTGGACATCCGACGATGGCAAGGTCTATTGCGTGCCAGTGGCACAGGTGATTCACGGGGTCTTCTACAACCGTAGCCTGCTGCAAGACATGGGGGAAAAACCACCTGTCACCGTGGAAGAATTTTTCGCTCTGCTGGAACACGCGCGACGCCGCGGTCAGCAGATACCCATGGCCCTGGGACTGGCCGACATGTGGGAAAGCACGCAGGTTCTGTTCACCGGCGCCGGCCCCAATTTCTGGGGTGGAGAAAAAGGGCGTCAAGACTTGTTACAAGGCCGTGCGCGCTTCACCGACAAGGGCTTCGTGGATGCCTGGCGCTTCATGGCCCGTCTCAAAACCTACCTGCCTCCCGCTCCCCACCTGGTGGGCAACAGCGATGCGCAGGTCATGTTTGCCAAAGGCGCTGCCCTGCTCTTTCCTTCGGGTTCATGGGATCTGCCTTACCTGCGCCACACCGAGTACTCCCACAAGTCCACCCCCATCGATCTGGGCATCTTCCGCTTCCCGGTGGAGCAGCCGGGCCAGCGCTGTCAGGTGTCGGTCCATCCGGACTTTGGCATTGGCATGAATGTCGAAAGCCTGAACAAGGATGCGGCCATGAAGTTCCTGAGATGGCTGGGTACCGCGGAATTCGCGCAACTGCTGACCGACCACCTCAGCGGCTTTTACCCGCTCTCCAAACATCCAGTAAAAGTCAACGACCCCGTTGGTCAGGAAATGATGGCCTGGCGCCAGCAATGCGACGAAACCATCCGCCTGAATGCCGAAAAGCTCAACCGCGTCTGGCCTTCCATGGAGGACGAGCTCTGGTACATCAACGTCAAGGTGCTGGACAACAGCCTGTCTCCTGCCGAGGCGGCAGCGCAGGTCCAGCGGCTGCACGAGCGCAACAGTTTCGTACCGCACCCGCGCTGAAGTCTCCCCGTCAGGCTCAGGCGAACTCGCCCTTGTACTGCTCACGCAGCAGGTTCTTTTGCACCTTGCCCATGGTGTTGCGCGGCAGCTCGGCGACCACATAACACTTCTTGGGAATCTTGAAGTTGGCCAGCTTCGACTTGAGGTCGGCCACGATCGCCTCGGGTGTGAGCGCAGCGCCTGGCTTGGCGATCACCACAGCCACCCCCACTTCGCCGAAGTCGGGGTGCGGCACACCGATCAGCGCGCTTTCGGCCACGCCCTTCATCTCGTTGATGTAGCCCTCGATCTCGGCCGGATAGACGTTGTAACCCCCGCTGATGATCAGGTCCTTGCTGCGGCCCACGATGGTCACATAGCCGCGCTCATCGACCTTGCCCACGTCACCGGTCTTGAAGAAACCGTCAGCGGTGAATTCTTCGGCGGTCTTCTCGGGCATGCGCCAATAACCCTTGAACACGTTCGGCCCCTTGACCTGGATACCACCGATCTCGCCCACCGGCATGTCCTGCCCGTCGTCACCGCGCACGCGCAATGCCACGCCTGGCAGCGGAAAGCCCACCGTGCCGCCACGGCGCTCGGTCTGACCGCCATAACGCTTGTCAGCAGCGTAGGGGTTGGAGGTCAGCATGACGGTCTCGCTCATGCCGTAGCGCTCCAGAATGGTGTGGCCTGTGCGCTCAATCCAGTCGTTGAAGGTCTCGATCAGCAGCGGCGCAGAACCTGCAATGAACAGGCGCATGTTCTTGCAGGCCTCGCGCGTGAGGCCTGGCTCGGCCAGCATGCGCACGTACAGCGTGGGCACGCCCATGAACACGGTGGCCTCGGGCAGACGAGCGATCACGCGTTTCGGGTCGAACTTGGCCATCCAGATCATCTTGCTGCCGTTGATCAGCGCGCCATGGATGGCCACAAACAGGCCATGCACATGGAAAATCGGCAGCGCATGGATCAACACATCGCCTTTCTTCCAGCCCCAGTAGTCTTTGAGCATCACCGCGTTAGACAGCATGTTGCCGTGGGTGAGCATGGCCCCCTTGCTGCGGCCGGTGGTGCCACTGGTGTAGAGGATGGCGGCCAGATCATCGGCCTGTTTGACCGCAGCCTGGTGCTTGTCGCTGTGGTGCGCGGCACGCTCGAGCAGGCTGCCACTGCGGTCATCGCCCAGTGTAAAAACATGCTTTGTGCCAGCCTTGAAGGCGATCTTGCTGATCCAGCCAAAGTTGGCCGGGCTGCACACCACCACGGCGGGCACGGCGTTGCCGATGAAGTATTCGATCTCGGCACTCTGGTAGGCGGTGTTGAGCGGCAGGAACACGTAGCCGGCACGCAGTGTGGCCAGGTACAGCATCATGGCCTCGACCGATTTTTCAACCTGCACCGCCACGCGGCTGCCCTCGGGCAGGTCCAGCGAATCCAGCAAGTTGGCCATCATGGCCGTGGCACGGTCCAGGTCACGCCAGCTGTAATTCAGACCTTCGTCGGTTTCGACCGCCACGGCATCCAGGTCAGACGGGAAGGCGGCGCGCAACGCCGAAAACAGGTTTTGAGAGTTCATAAATGCAGGGAAACAGAAGAGCATGCCGCGCACCGCGGCCCTTGCGACGAGAGATCAATCGAGTTTAGCCCCCGAGGCCTTGACCACCTGAGACCACTTGGCCAGCTCTTTTTTGATGAAGGCATCGAATTGGGCACCGATCAGGTTGGGAAACTCGGCTCCCTGCCCGGCCCAAACGGCTTTGGCCTCGTCGGCCTGGCAGGTGCGCCGAATCTCCTCGATGGCGCGGGCCTGTGCATCGGCTGGCGTACCCTTGGGCGCCCACACCCCATACCAGGTGGACACGGTGTAGTCCGGCAGACCCAGCTCGGTGGAGCACGGTACATCCGGAAACGCCGGACTGCGTTTGCTGCCCGACACCATCAGCGCCTTGATGCGGCCGGCCTTGATGTGCTGGGCCGACGAGCCCAGACCGTCGAACATCATGTCCACATTGCCTGCAATCAGATCCTGCAGCGCCGGGCCAGCACCACGGTAAGGAATGTGGGTGATGAAGGTCTTGCTTTGCAGCTTGAAGAGTTCACCGGCCAGATGGTGCGAGGTACCGCCACCGGCCGAGCCGTAGTTCAGACGCGCCGGGTTCTTCTTGACGAAGTCCAGAAAGCTTTTGAAGTCTGGTGCGGTCACATTTTTCGGATTCACCACCAGCACCTGAGGCACGTTGGCCACCAGGATCAGCGGCACCAGATCGCGCTCCAGGTCATAGTCCAGTTTCGGGTACATGAAGGGCGCAATCGTATGGTGCACCGCCCCCATGAACAGGGTGTAACCGTCGGGCGTGGCCTTGGCCGCGATACCGGCGCCGAGCGTGCCACCAGCTCCGCCCCGGTTGTCGATGACCATCTGTTTGCCTGTCAGGCGAGAGAACTGCGCCGACAGCGGGCGTGCAAAGGCGTCGGTGCCACCACCGGCCGGAAAGGGCACGACCATGGTCACGGGTTTGGCCGGCCAAGCACTTTGCGCCAGCGACCAGGCGGGCGATGCCACCCCCATGGCGGCCAGAGCCTGCAGGGCTTGGCGGCGCGAAACAGCAACGATCGGATCGGTCATGGTTTTGTCTCCTGTTTTGTTGATGGTGCGGATCATAGGGACAGATCGGCCACCCCGCCAGCAAGCGGTATTTTTCCTTCGCCCAGCATCTTGCGGTGGCGGTCCAGTTTCTTGAGGTCGTACAAGTAATTCACCATCATCCCCCAGGACTGCTGCATGCCTTTGGCGGAGGGGTCGGCCATCCAGTGGATGTTTTCAATACGCGCGCCATTGCCCAGGTGGAAACGCGCCACCGGATCGACCGGCCGGCCCTGCTCCAGTTCGTGGCCCAGATAGCGGCTGGCGCAATGCAGCAGCCAGCGTGCGCCAGGGCATTTGGCGTCCAGGTGCGGTCCTTGGTCCAGCCAGGCCTGGATGTGCTCGGGCGTAACCGGCTCGAAGCCGATGAAACGCCCCAACGTACGGCGATGCTTGTCGGGCAGTTCCTGCAGCAAGCGCGCTGCGTTTTTGCGGTACCAGCCCCGAAAGCCCGGGATCGGCGAGAGCGTGGCAAAGGTCTTGAGTTGCGGGAAATCGGCCTTGAGTGTTTCCACCACACGCTTGATGAGCGAGTCGCCAAAACTGATGCCCTTCAAACCGGTCTGGGTGTTGCTGATCGAATAGAAAATGGCCGTGGTGGCCTGCTTCAGGTCGACGGCTTCGGCGGTTTCGTCGAGCAAGGGCACGATGTTGGAGGCGATCTCGCGGGTGAAGGCCACCTCCACAAAAATCAGCGGCTCATCGGGCAGGCGGGCATGAAAAAAACCGTAGCAGCGGCGGTCCGAGTCAAGCCGGTTTTTCACGTCGGCCCAACTCTTGATGTCGTGCACCGCCTCGTACTGGATCAGCTTTTCCACCAGTGAAGCAGGCGAGTCCCAGCTGATGCGTCGCAACTCCAGAAAAGCCACATCGAACCAGGTGCTAAAGAGCGACTCCAGCTCGGCATCAAGCGCCAGCAGGCGCTTCTCTGCCTTGAGCTGGGGCAGCAGTTCGGCGCGCAGGTCCACCAGAAAACGCATACCTTCAGGGAACACGGCAAACCGCTGCAAGAGCCGTGTGCGATCCGAATACAGCGCCTTGCGCAGCCGGATTTCAGCCACCCCTTCCTCGGCGGTGCCCACGGCCGTCTCGTAAGCTTCGCGCGCCTGTCGGATGCGCTGGGGGTCGGGGGCGAAACGCTCACTCATCAGGATGCAGGCCCGGCGGCGCTCCTGGGCGCTGGCAGCGGCGTACCACTGGGCAAAGGCGCGGGCACGACGACCGCCCTCAACCTCGCTGACGGTACTGTCGGCGACTGCCTGCAGGGGCTTGAGCACCTTGCGGACCACCGCTGCATCCAGTACTTCTGCAGGACGTTCGGCTTTCACGGTCGCCGCGCCACTGCCTGCAGCCAATGCATGGCCGTCCGTGGGCACAGCCCCCTTGCCTTTGGGCAACCAGTCCGAAACCTTCTGCCCCCACCACGATGCCGGATTCATCAGACCTCCTGCAGATCAAAGCCCCTGTGCTTCAGGGCAAAGCGTAACGCACATTTCGCACTGCTCGCCGACTGACACGCCTGTGACAAACCCGGGGGCGATGACCACCGGGTTTCATGTCACGATCAGAGCCGACACTCTGCACACGTTTTTGCCCGCCATGAGCACTGACATCACGTCCCTGTCTGCCAGCGAACTCTCCGACGCCATTCATGCCCGCCAGGTCTCCTGCGTCGATGTGATGCAGGCTTACCTGCAGCGCATCGAGCGCCTCAATCCGGTCTGCAATGCCATCGTCAACCGCGCCGCTGACGAGACCTTGCTGGCCGAGGCGCGCCAATGCGACGAGCAACTGAGCCGAGGCCAGTCGCGCGGCTGGCTGCACGGCATCCCGCAGGCGATCAAGGACACCAGATCGGAAGAGCACACGTCTGAACTCCAGTCACACTGGTAGATCTCGTATGCCGTCTTCTGC
>CAXRGK010000314.1:0-6788 GCA_964230145.1 Burkholderiaceae bacterium
GACCAGCCGGTCCTCGGGCGTGGCGATGTCCAGAAAGGACGGTGCGCAGGCGTTGGGGGTGGGCTCGTAGTACAGGCGCTCGTAGACCTCGTCGGCCAGGATCCAGGTGCCCGTCTGACGGCAGTGATCCAGGATGGCCTGCTGCTCGGCACGCGACAGGGTCCAGCCGGTCGGATTGTTGGGCGCATTGAGCACCAGCACGCGGGTAGCGGGGGTCACGGCGGCTTTCAGGGCAGCCATGTCCAGCACCCACTCGCCGCCCTCGGGGCGCAGGCTCACGCACTTGAGGCGACCGCCCATCACCTGCGGCTGCGCGGTCAGGTTGGGCCAGACCGGCGTCACAGCCACCACTTCGTCGCCCGCATCCACCAGGGCCTGAAAGGCCAGCATCAGGGCATTCACACCACCGGAGGTGATGGCGATGCGGTCCATGCCGATCTGCCCATGCAAGCCGCTCATGTAGTCGGCCACGGCCTGACGCAGCTCGGGCAGACCCAGGTTGTGGGCGTAAAAGGTTTCGCCTTTTTGCAGCGATGCGATGGCGGCCTGACGCACCACCTCGGGCGTGACCTCGTCGGATTCGCCGAACCAGAAAGCCAGCACATCGGGCCGGCCCATGCCCGCGTTGGCGACTTCACGGATGCGGGATTCTTCAAGATCAAGGACGGTCTGGCGCAGGAAAGGGGTTGGGTTCATGCCCCGATCCTAACCAGCCACCAGCCAGCCGTTTGTCACGCTTGGCGAAGCCAGAGGCCGCGCCTAAGATGGCGGCACAACAATTTCAGGGAGACAACGATGAACAGACTGTGGTTCAGCATCGGCCTTGCGGCCGTGGTCGGCCTCATGGCTTGCCCCCCGCTGGCAGCCAAAGAGCGCAGCGCAACCACTGCGTCCCACAAAGCGCGCAAGGCCAAGGCCCCCAAAACACCCGTGAACCTGGGCTATGGCGAAACGCGGGCCGAGCGCGACAGGCGTCTGCTGCGCGAATGCCAGGGCAAACCGAATGCAGGCGCCTGCGAGGGCTACGCCCACTGATCCCACCACTGCCCCAGGCCGCTGGCACGCACACTCGGACGGGCCAGCGCGGCTTCAAGCAGACCGTCCGCCGCCTCCACCAAAGTGAAACGCTCACGGGCTCGCGTGATACCGGTGTAGACCAGCTCGCGCGAGAGCACGTCGGCCCCGCCGGGTGGCAGCACCAGCACGGTGTGGGCGAACTCCGAGCCCTGGCTTTTGTGCACCGTCATGGCAAAAGCCGTCTGCACATCCGGCAGGCGCATCACCGCCACCGAGCGCAGGGCCTCGCCGTCCTGAAACCACACACGCAGCCCCTGACCGTCAGCCGGCGGCAGGGTCACGCCCACGTCGCCGTTGAAAACCCCGGTCTGCGCATCGTTGCGCAGCACCATCACGGGCCGACCCGCATACCACTCGCCGGCAGAGACCAGCAGGCCGGCGCGCTCGGCCAACGCCTTTTGCACGAGGGCATTCAGGCCTGACACGCCCCACTCGCCTTCGCGCACGGCGCAGAGGATGCGCAGGCGGTCAAACGACTGCAGCACGCCCTTGACCCAGGGCGCATGCAGCGCCGAATCCTGCGGCGCATGGCGCACCCTTGCCGCAAAGTCGGCCCAGCCGCCGGCCGCATCGAGCGCCAGATCGCACAAGGCCTGCACCGTCGCCGGACGCCAGGCGGCCAGCACGGCGTGACCGGCCGTCAAGGTGGCGCGCGCAGCGACAGCGTCGCCCTGATTGACGGCGGAGGCCAGTTCACCGATCGGACCCTCGAAACGCCGGCTCTGGCGCAGCATGACAGTGACCTGGGCCACAGGGGGCTCCCGGCCGATCTCCTCGGCTTGGGCGCAGCAAGGTGCCGGGATCTGTTGCCCGGCCACGGCCTGGACTTCGGCCACGGTGTCGGCGCTGTAGGCCCCGCGCGCCGCGTGGCGACAGAGATCACCCAGCACCGCCCCGGCCTCCACCGAAGCGAGTTGGTCCTTGTCGCCCAACAGGATCAGACGCGCATGCGGCGGCAAGGCGGTCAGCAGCGCATCCATCATCTCCAGATGCACCATGGACGCCTCATCGACCATCAGCACATCGACATCCAGCGGGTGGGCCGCGTGGTGGCGCATGCGCCGCGTGTCAGGCCGCGCACCGAGCAGCGAATGCAGGGTGCGCGCCGGGCCCATGGCGTCCACCAAGGCACGCAGGTTCAGCAAGTCGGGGGGCACCGGCAACTCGACCAAGGCCTTGTCGATCGATTGTTTGAGTCGCGCAGCCGCCTTGCCTGTGGGCGCGGCCAGGGCCACGCGCAAAGGTGCGGGGCCGGCATGCACAGCCAGCTGCAGGGCCAGCAGGCGCGCTGCGGTGTAGGTCTTGCCGGTGCCTGGACCGCCCGTGATCACCGCCAGCGGGGCGCGCAGCGCCACCGCACAGGCCGCACGCTGCCAGTCGATCTCCGGGCCGGCTGGACCGAACAGACGGTCCAGCCAGGCCCCGGCCAGCGCGCGGGGGATCGGCAAGCGAGCCAGTGCCCGCTCGCGCAGCCCCTGCCCCACACGCCGTTCGTAAGCGGCATAGCGTCGCAGGTACAGCAAGGGGGCTTGCGCCGTGCCGCCCAGCACCAGGGGCTGGCCCGCATCCGGCTGATCGGCATGGCGAAGCACGGGCGAGCACAGGGCCTGGTGCCAGCCATCGAGCGTGCCGGGCATGTGCTGCCACAAGGCGTGCAGGCCCTGTTCGCCCTGCACAGCCTGCGCTGGCCAGCCCAGCCATTCGACCGGTGCCCGCAGCAGCACCGGCAAGGGCAGACAGGTGTGGCCACGGCCCTCCATCTGCGCCAGCAAGGCCGCAGCCACCAGCAGCGCAGGCGATGCCTGCCCATCCAGCCGCAGCAGCTGCGAGGCCAGGGCGGCATCGAGCCGGCGCAGCCAGCCGGCATCGGCCCACAGGTTCAGCCATTGCAGGGTCTGTGCGGCACTCAGGCTCTGACCCGACAGATCGCTGATCCAGTCCAGCTGTGCGGCGTCCTGGGGGACGAAGGTACGGCGCTTCATGCGATGTCCTCCTCTGGTGCGTCGACCGCCTTGCCGTCCAGCATGGCATCGAGCGCCTGCAGCAGTGCCATGGGCGCGGGCAAGGTACAACAGCCCCCCGCCGGCCCGTCGATGCCACGCAGGAACAGGTAAACCGCCCCTCCCAGGTGCTGTACAGGGTCATAAGCCGGTCCCAGCCGCGCACGCAACAGGCGGTGCAGCGCCAGCAGGTACAAGGCGGCCTGTACGTCGTAGCGGTGTGCGGCCATCGCGCCCTGCAGGGCAGCCGCACTGTAGGCCGCGTCATCCGGTCCCAGGTGGTTGGACTTGTAGTCCAGCACCCAATAGCGCCCACCGTGCTCAAAGACCAGGTCGGCAAAACCCATGAGCATGCCGTGCAGGCGCGACTGCGGCAGCCCTGGCCGGTCCACACCGGGCAACAGGTGCTCACGGCACAGGCGATCGATGGCGGGGGTGTCGATCTGCCCGGCAGGCAACCAGAACTCCATCTCGGGCAAGACGCGGTCAATCGCGCGCAGCGGTGCACCTGGGCCATGCAGCGGCTGGCCCACCACACGGGTCAGCCATGTGTGCACATCCTGCGCCTGCTCACCAAAACCGGCGCGCTCGCAAGCGCGTTGCAGACGCCGTTGCAGCCCATCGTCCTGGCCCAGGGCAAATTTTTCGGTGGCCAGCCATTCAAGCTGGTCGTGCAGGAAGTTGCCCGCGGAAGGCCCGCGCGCGAATCGGTGCCAGGCCGGGGCTTGCCGAGGCGGTGCAGGTGCAGGCCCTGCCTCGGCCGGCTCATCGTCGGCCGGGCGCGGGGTCTGCAGCGCGAGCGGCAAGGCCTCGACAACCGCACCCACCTGGGCATGCACTGCGACCGAAAGATCCCGGGCTATGCGGCTGAAGCTGGCAATCGTCCAGTGGCGGTCAAAGCGGGCCTCAAAGGTTTTGGCGGTTTGCGCCGGGGCATCGGCAACGGGGCGCACCCAACGGGTCAGCGGCGACTCTGGCGCCGCCTGATCGATGCGCACCGCTTCACCACAAGCAGCCAGCGCCTGTTGCACCACCGCCACCCAGTCGTCCGCCTGGTGTGCCTGGCCTGCGCCCAACAGATGGCCCGCCGCACTCAGGTGGTTCATGCAGGCTTTTCCGTTGCCGATGCGGATCGGACTCCAGCCGATCCACAAGGCATGGCGCGCCCGGGTCAGGGCCACGTACCACAGGCGCAGGTCTTCACGCAGCCGGTCTCGGTCCGCGCGGGCCAGGTCTTCATCGTCAAAGTCCAGCACCCATTCGCGTTGCCCGCCATCGCCTTCGCGTTGCAGCACCGAGGTGCCCCTGCGGTCCACCTGGCGCAGGGCATGCGCAAACGGCAGGCACACCACCGGGTACTCCAGGCCCTTGCTCTTGTGGATGGTGATGACCTGCACCAGCGCTTCGTCGCTTTCCAGGCGCAGCACCTGCTCGTCGGCGTCCTGCCCCTGCCCGGCATCGGCCACCGCCTGGGCCAGCCAGCGGATCAAGGCCTGCTCGCCGTCCAGCTTCTGGCTGGCTTGCTGCAACAGCTCGGCCAGGTGCAGCACATTGGTCAGGCGCCGCTCGCCATCGGGCTCGCCGCGCCAGCGCACCGCCAGCTGCAGGCGGTGCAGGGATTGGCGCAGCATGGCCAGCACACCCTGCGTTTGCCAGACCTGACGCAGTTCGCGCATCTGCTGTGCCCGTGCGTCCAGCCGTTCATCGTCGGTCGCCAGACCTTGCAACTCCTGCAGGCTCAGACCCACAGTGCGCGTGCCCAGCGCAGCCCGCACCGCCCGCAGGTCCTGCGGCAGGGCCACCCCCTGCAGCCACAGGCACAGGTCCGCCGCTTCGTCGCTGGCAAAGACCGAATCGCGGTCAGACAGGTAGACCGAAGCCACCCCGCGCGCGCGCAGGGCCATACGCACCGCATCGGCTTCGGCACCGGTGCGCACCAGCACGGCAATGTCCTTGGGCTTGAGTGGCTGATCGGGCCGACCGGGCTCCACGTAGCGGGCCTGCGGGTCGGTCAGCCAGGCCACGATCTGCTCGGCGCACAGCGCCGCCAGGTGCCCGCGGGCCTGACGCTGGCTGCGCAAGGTGCCGTCCTGAACCCAGGTCAGCGCCGGCACCCGGCCCTGACGGCTGAACAAGGCTTCCTGGCGCCCCCTGGCGTGCACCGGCATGAAGGGCACCGGGTCCTCGTGGGCGCTGCGGTAATCGAATGCCCCCGCGCCCTGCTGCTCACCGAGCCGGAAGAAATGGTTAACCACCCCTACCACCGCCTCGGTGGAGCGGAAGTTGGTGGCCAGCACATGGTGGCGGCCTTCGGTGGCGCGCCTGGCCTGCAGGTAGCTGTGGATGTCGGCCCCCCGAAAGCCATAGATCGACTGCTTGGGGTCGCCGATCAGCAGCAAGGCCGTGTCCTGCCGGTTCTCGGCAATGCGGTAAATGGCATCAAAGAGCTGCAGCTGCAAGGGCGAGGTGTCCTGGAATTCATCGACCAGCGCCACCGGAAATTGCGTGCGCAAACGCTGCGCCAGCCGCTCACCGGCCTCCGGCCGTTGCAGGGCCGTGGCCAGGCGCTGCAGCATGTCGGCAAAACCGAACTGCGCGGTGCGGCGCTTGAGTTCGACCAGTCGCGCCTGCACCGCAGAGCGTGCATGCAGACGGGCGGCCAGGCTGACTTGCGGCAGCTGCTGCAGACCCTGCAGCAATGCGGCGTAATCGGCACACACGGGCGGCAGATCCACCGCACCGGCGTCGGCCTGTCGGCACTCGCGCAAGCCCTCGGGCGTGAAACGGTCCCAACCGGATTTCATCGCGTCCTGCAGCTCGGGCAAGGCACCTGGCGACTGCGCCCAGCGCTGCAAGCCCTGCAGCCATTCGGTGCAGCGCGCCGCCTGGAGCTTGCGGCCGTTCCAGCCGGCCTTCCTGTCGGCCAGCTGGCCCAGCACCCAATCGAGCAAGATGCCGGCCCGTTCGACCCAGCCGGCCTTCAGGCGCTGCAACTGCGCGTCGCGCTCGGCCTGCGCCCGGGCCATGGCCTGCGCCAGCGAGCCCGGTTCGGTCCGAGGCAAATCCTTGTCCAGCAAGGCGCGCATGTCGGCGTCCAGCGCAGCCACATCGGCCCACACCGATCGGACCTGCGCCACCTGCTCCGGACCCAGCGGGTACAGCTGCTGGCGCCAGTAGTCCTGCACCGCCTGCAGACGCAGCGCCGCTTCGTCGGCCACCAGGCTTTCCTCGAACAGGTTGCCGCTGTCGAACGCGTGTTCGCGCAGCATGCGCTGGCACCAGGCATCGATCGTGTAGACCGCCGCCTCGTCCATGGCCTGCGCGGCCAGGGCCAGGCGGTGTGCGGCCTGTTCGCGGGCCTCGCCCTCGGGGTAGTCGGCCAGCAGGGCTTTCAGAAAATCTTCATCCGAGGCCAGGGTGCCCCGGAACACCTGGGCCGCCTCGGCCAGCCGTGCGCGAATGCGATCGGACAGTTCGCGCGTGGCCGCGCGTGTGAAGGTCATCACCAGGATGTCGGGGGGCATCAGGGGGCGCAACGGTTGTGTGCCCTCCTGGCCATGACCCAGCACCAGCCGGACATACAGTGCAGCAATCGTCCAGGTCTTGCCCGTGCCCGCACTCGCCTCGATCAGGTGGCTGCCGCGCAGCGCAAAGCGGTGCACATGCAGTGGCTGCGCGCTCATGCCACCTCCCCTTCATCGCCAATGGCTT
>CAXRGK010000315.1:0-9991 GCA_964230145.1 Burkholderiaceae bacterium
TCAGCGTGCTGGCGCGGGGGGATACCCTGACCGCGTTGCAGAGGAATGGCCTGCAGCTGCACCAAGGCGGCGAACTGCACCACATGCCGGTCAAGGCGTCCAACGACGCTGCGGAACTGGGCGTGCAGGACCTGGTGGTCATTTCCGTGAAGGCGCCCGCACTGGCCTCGGTCGCGCAGCAGATCGGTCCGCTGATCGGTCAAGACACGGTCGTGCTGACGGCCATGAACGGTGTGCCCTGGTGGTTCCTGCAGGACTTTGGCGGCCCGGTGCAAGGGCAGTCGCTCGGCACGGTCGATCCGCAGGGCACGATTGCCCGCGCCATCCCGGCGCAGCACGTCATTGGCGGTGTGGTGCATGCCAGCTGTTCGGTCGATGCGCCCGGCGTGATCCGCCACCACTTTGGCGACGGCCTGATCGTGGGCGAACCTTCGGGCGCCAACACCCCGCGCGTGCAGGCTTTGCACGCCCTGCTGCAAAAGGCCGGCTTCAACGCCACGCTGTCACCACAGATCCAGAAAGACATCTGGTTCAAGCTCTGGGGCAACATGACGGTGAACCCGATCAGCGCACTCACCGGCGCCACCAGCGACCGCCTGCTGGACGATGCGCTGGTGCGCGGCTTCATGTCGCGCGTCATGCTCGAGGCCCGGGCCATTGGTGAGTGCATCGGCATCCCGATCGCCCAGGAGCCCGAAGACCGCCATGCCATCACCCGCAAGCTGGGCGCCTTCAAGACCTCCATGCTGCAGGACGTGGAGGCGGGCAGACCGGTCGAGCTGGACGCGCTGGTCAGCGCCGTGCGCGAACTGGGCCAGATGACCGGTGTGGCCACGCCCTTCACCGACGCGCTGCTGGGCCTCAGTCGCCTGCATGCCAGGGGGCTGGGGCTGTACCCGCCACAATGAACGCATGAGTTCCGCCCAGCGCCTGTCCGCCTCCGGCTTTGCCATCCTGCTGCTGATCGCCCTGATGATGGGCGCCAACCACGTGGCGGCCCGTCTCGCGTTCAACCACGGTGTGGACGTGGTGACGGCCGTCAGCGTGCGCAGCGGGGTCACGGCCCTGGTGGTGCTGATGATCCTTTGGCACCAGCGGGTGTCCTGGCGTATCCGCTCGCGCCACAAACGTTTTTTGCCTCTGATCGGCGCCCTGATTGCGGTGCAGAGTGTCTGTCTCTACTCCTCAGTGGCGCGGTTGCCGGTGGCGCTGGCCCTGCTGGTGTTCAACACCTACCCGATCACGACCGCACTGTGGGCACGCGTGCTGTACGCGCACAAGCCCGAACGCTTTGTGGTGATGGTCATGCCCATCATGCTGCTGGGCCTGGCGCTAGCGCTTGATGTGATGGGAGCCGCCTCGGGCCTGGGCGCGGCTGCCCAATGGAGCCAGATCGGGCTGGGCGTCCTGTTTGCCATGGGCGCATCCACCACGTTCGGCCTGGCCATGGTGCTCACCCAGTATGAAGCGGGCGATCTGGATGGACGGCTGCGTACCTTCACCACCATGGGGCAGGTGGCCGTGTGGGCCAGCCTGGCGGCCGCCTTCGGCGGCGGCTGGCACCTGCCGGTCGATGCCCCGGGCTGGCTGGGTCTGTCGCTGCTGACCTTTCTGTACGGCACCGCCTTCACCATCATGTTCACCGTGCTGCCCAAAATGGGGGTGGTGGGCAACTCGCCCATCATGAATGTGGAGCCCGTCTTCGCATTGCTGCTGGCCTGGGTGTTCCTCGGTCAGGCGATTGCCCCCATGCAGCTGCTGGGTGCTGCCATCGTGATCGGCACCGTGATGGCGCTGGGCCTGCGCAAGCGCTGATCGTTTTGTGGCAGGCCACCCCTGCGGCCTGAGTTTTTCGCGCGCGGGGGCGCGCTCCTACACCGCCAACATCAGGCCCTCAGGCCCATCGCCTCGCCCAGGCGGATCGGGCGCGTGGGTGTCCAGTCGGCATTGAACTTCATCACGCCCCGGGGGAACAGCATGACCACGGTAGAGCCGAGCAGGAAGCGGCCCATTTCTTCGCCTTGCGCGAGTTCGATGTTGCCCATCTCGTAGCGCCATTCACGCAGCACGCCCGGACGCGGCGGGTTGACCACGCCATGCCAGACGGTGGCCATGCTGCCGACGATGGTGGCGCCCACCAGCACCATCACAAAGGGGCCATGTTCGCCCTCGAACTCGCAGACCACGCGTTCGTTGCGCGCAAACAGGCCGGGCACGCCACGCGCCGTGACCGGGTTGACCGAGAACAGGTCGCCCGGCACATGCACCATGCGCACCAGCCGGCCGGCGCAGGGCATGTGGATGCGGTGGTAGTCACGGGGGCTCAGGTACAGGGTGGCGAACTCGCCGCCCTCAAAACGCGATGCCAGGGCGGCATCGCCGCCCACCAGCGCCCGCGTGGTGTAGTCGTGGCCCTTGGCCTGGAAGATCCGGTCGCCTTCGATGCGACCGCACTGGCTGATCGCGCCATCGACCGGGCTGACGAAAGCGGCTTCGGCGATCGGGCGCGCGCCGGCCTTGAGCGGACGGGTGAAAAACTCGTTGAACGAGCTGTAGCTGGCCACATCGGGATTCGCCGCTTCGTCCATGTTGACGCCATAACGACGCACAAAACGCTGGATGGCGGCCGTGGTCCAGCGTCCGCCCTGCCAGCCTGCAAAGCGCCCGGCCAGACGGGTAAGCGCCTGTTTGGGCAACAGGTATTGAAACAGCACCGACAGGCGCTCGGTCAGGGGTTGGGACATGGTGGAGGAAACCGGCTCGGCGGTCGACACGGAACAAAACCCGATTTTATCGGCGCAGGCAAAATCACCCCATGACTACACCGCTGCTGTCGGTTGAACACCTCGTCAAACGCTATGGCGATCAGACGGTGGTGAACGACCTGAGTTTCCACATCGAGCCTGGCGAATGCCTGGGCGTGATCGGTCCCAACGGGGCTGGTAAGACCACCACCATCCGCATGTGCCTGGGCCTGTCAGAGCCCGACGGCGGCAGCGTGGGCTATTTCGATGGCCTGGCCATGCCGCGTGACGCTCTGGCCATCAAGGCACAGCTGGGCGTGGTGGCGCAGATGGACACGCTCGATCCGGATTTCACCGCCGCCGAAAACCTGCTGGTCTTTGGGCGCTATTTCGGTCTGCCCGACCGCGTGATCCGCGATCGGATTCCGCAGCTGCTCGAATTTGCGGCGCTCACCCACAAGGGCAGCGCCAAGCCGGGCCAGCTCTCGGGCGGCATGAAACGCCGCCTGAGCCTGGCACGCGCGCTGATCAACCAGCCGCGCCTGCTGCTGCTCGACGAACCCACCACCGGGCTTGACCCACAGGCACGCCACCTGATGTGGGAGCGGTTGCAGCTGCTGCTGCAGGAACGCAAGTCCATCCTGCTGACCACGCATTTCATGGACGAGGCCGAGCGGCTGTGCGACCGCCTGCTGGTGCTTGACCACGGCCGCAAGATCGCCGAAGGCCGCCCGCGCGACCTGATCGCGCAGCACCTGGAGCCCGATGTGGTCGAGGTCTACGGACAGGGCGCCACAGCCCTCGCACACGAAGCCACGCTGCAGTCACTGGCCGAGCGCACCGAAGTCAGCGGCGAGACCGTGTTCTTCTACACCCGCGCCAGCCAGCCGCTGCTGACCGCGCTGCAAACCTGGCCACAGTTGCGCACGCTGCACCGCCCCTCCAACCTCGAAGACCTGTTCCTGAAACTGACCGGACGCCAGATCCGGGAGGAAGGCTGACCATGAGCCAGATCCACAACAACCTCTGGGCGCCGCCGCGTCTGTCCATGCGCTGGTGGCCAGTGTTCCGCCGCAACCTGCTGGTGTGGCAAAAACTCGCCATCCCCAGCCTGGTGGGCAACATCGCCGAGCCGCTGATGTGGCTGGTGGCCTTTGGCTACGGCCTGGGTGCGCTGGTCGGCCAGGTCGAACTGGGCGGGGAAAAAGTGCCCTACATCCTGTTCCTGGCCAGCGGCAGCATCTGCATGAGCGCGATGAACGCGGCGACCTTCGAGGCGCTGTATTCGGCGTTTTCGCGCATGCATGTGCAGAAAACCTGGGACGGCATCATGAACGCGCCAGTGCGGCTGGACGATGTGGTGCTGGCCGAGATGCTGTGGGCCGCTTTCAAGGCCCTGTTCACCGTCACGGCCATCCTGGGCGTGATGCTGGGCCTGGGCATCAGCCACAGCCCCAAGCTGCTGGTGGCCTGGCCGGTGCTGCTGGGGGTGGGCATCACCTTCAGCTGCATGGCGCTGATCTTCAACGCGCTGGCCAAGGGCTATGACTTCTTCACCTATTACTTCACACTCTTTCTCACGCCCATGATGTTCCTCTCGGGCATCTTCTTTCCGCGCGACCAGTTGCCCCCCGTCGTGCGCGCGATCGCCGACTGGCTGCCGCTGTCGGCGGCAGTCGATCTGGTGCGCCCGCTGTTCATGGACCGCTGGCCCGAGGACGGGCTGCGGCATGCGCTGGTGCTGCTGGTGTTTTCTGTGGCCTCGTTCTGGATCGCGCTGGCGCTGACGCGCCGGCGTTTCCGGGGCTGAAACCGTGCGTCAGTGCGGCACCTGAACCAGCAGCTCTTCCCGACTCACACTGCGGGCGGCCGACTTCCAGTCCAGCCGTTGCATGTAGTTCTGCGCCCGGTCGGGTGAACGGAAAGGCCCGGTCGCCACCAGAAAACGGGGCGGCTGCCCTTCGGCTGAAGTCAGCAGGATGCGTGCGTTGGCCAAAACGCTCTTGTCTGCCTTGAAGGCTTCAGCCTCTCGCAGCGTGTCTGTCTGGGCATGCACCACCACCAGGCTGCCCGAAGGCAGACCCAACAACCACCGGCGCGATGCGGACAGGGCACCGTCTTTCGCGGGGACGCGCGCCTCGCTCTGCGGCGCCGAACTGGCCTGGGGCAAGGGCAAAGAGGATGTTTGCAGCTCAGGCATGGGCTCCGAAGCCACCGGTGCGCTGCCCACCTGCTGTGCCGGTGCTGCAGGCATTTGACGCCCGGGCTCTGACACCGCGCCCTGGCCCGTACGCAACAACAGCCAGGCCGATCCCGCCACGGCGACACACACCACAGCCCCCCACAGCCAGCGCTTGCCCTGCGCACCCGGAGGAGGGTTCGCCCCCACCTCGCTGTCGATCATCGGCACACCGCCCGAGGGCACAAGGGCATGCACCTGAACACCCTCTGCAGCTGCCGGCGCCTGCGGGGCCTGACTGAACAAGGCAAGATGGATCCGCAACTCCGGATAGTGCAGGCAAATGCGGCGCAGGATGTCGAGGTGTTCCGCCGAGACCCGCTCCGCACGGTCAAGCACCCAGAGTTGTCCGGCATGGGCCTGTGCCTGGGGTTCTTCGCGTTGCGCCGCCGCCAGCAGACCATTGAGCCGTTGCAGCAAAGCAAGGAAATCCCCCTCCTGGAAGACACGAGTCACCCGCGCCGGTGTGAGTGCTTCGGCCTGCGCCTGCAGCGCCCGGACCGCTTCGTCGAGCACCGAAGCATCGGGACTCCACCAGTGCGCCAGAGACGTCGGCGCCCCCAGCCAGGCAGACGCCTGCTCAGCAAACAGTGGCAACACAGGTGCCTTGGGCACCGAAAGGTCGGAAACAGCGTCGCTCACAGCATCTCTCAACATCATTCAAAAGCGGTCATTGTGCCCGCTTTTGGATACCAAGAAGTTCATCTGCAGCCCGCCGCCCGCTCAAGGCCCACACCGGCCAAGGTTCAACGCTGCAAAGGACGTGTCGTGCTGAATTGCCCCGACTGAAAGACCAATGGCTCCCCGGCCTGGGCAAATCCGCAGCGCTCCACCTCCCCGACGAAGATGACGTGGTCACCTTCTTCGTAACGGCTGCGGTTGTGGCATTCGAACCAGGCCAACGCGCCTTGCAGGATGGGCAGCCCGCTTTGGCCCAGCGTGTAGTCCACGCCGGCAAAACGGTCGCCCTTGCCGTAGGCAAAACGCTTGCACAGCTCGAGCTGATCGGCCGCCAGCACATTGATCACGTAATGCGTGCCGGCATGAAACAAGGGCAGGCTGCTGGCGTGCAAACCCAGGCTCCACAGCACCAGCGGCGGACTGAGCGAGACCGAATTGAACGAACTGGCCGTGATGCCAATGAAACTGCTGCTGGCCGTCTGGCCTTTGGCGGCACCGGGCGCGTGCGTGGTCACCACCGTCACGCCTGTGGCGAAACGCGAAAGTGCCTGACGGAAATGCGGCGGCTCGAAATCCGGATTCAGGGCGCGGACATCGGCAGGGGGGTGGGCGTGGCGAGGAGATCGCATGCACCGATTATCGATGGCCTCGGCAATAACCCTAGATTGGCGGCATTTGTGCGCCAGAGTGACAGATTTCTCTGGCCGCAGTGGCATCATGGCCGCCATTCATCTGGAGGATCTCCGCATGCGTCACTTCACCCGTCGCACAAGCCTTGCCCTTCTGGCCAGTTGCGCCCTGGCTGCCCCCCTGAGCTTTGCCCAGACCGCCTGGCCCAACAAGCCCGTCAAGATCGTCGTGCCCTTTGCACCCGGCGGCACCACGGACATCCTGGCGCGCGCCATCGCCCCGGACCTGTCCAAGGCTTTCGGCCAGCAGTTCGTGGTCGAAAACAAGGGTGGCGCAGGCGGCAACCTGGGTGCCGAGCAGGTGGCCAAATCCGCAGGCGATGGCTACACCCTGCTGATGGGTACGGTGGGCACGCACGGCATCAACCGCGCGCTCTACGCCAAGCTGCCCTACGACCCCTTCAAGGATTTCGTGCCCATCACGCTGGTGGCCGGTGTGCCCAATGTGATGGTGGTCAACGCCGACTTCGCCGCGGCCAACAAGGTCAACAATGTGGTGGACTTCATCAAGTACGCCAAAGCCAACCCGGGCAAACTCAACATGGCTTCGAGCGGCAACGGCACCTCGATCCACCTGGCGGGCGAGCTGTTCAAAAGCATGACCGGCACTTTCATGACCCACATCCCCTACCGCGGCTCGGGTCCTGCCCTGCTGGATCTGGCGGGCGGCAACATGCAGGTCATGTTTGACAACCTGCCCTCAGCCATGCAGCTGATCAAGGCTGGCAAGATCAAGGCCCTGGCGGTCACGAGCAGCCAGCGCTCGGCCGCACTGCCGGACACCCCCACGGTGGAAGAGGCCGGCAACCTCAAGGGCTTTGAAGCCAGCAGCTGGTTCGGCCTGCTGGCCCCCGCCGGCACGCCGCCCGATGTGGTCAACCGCATCCAGCAGGAAGTGGCCAAATCGCTGGCCACACCTGCCCTCAAGGAACGCCTGGCCGCGCTCGGCGCCATCCCCAGCGGCAACACCCCGGCGCAGTTTGCAGCCCACATCGAAGCCGAGCACAAAAAGTGGGCCGATGTGGTGAAAGCCTCGGGCGCCAAAGTCGACTGATGGCCTGGTTCGAAGGGTTCGATCGGCAAACGGTCACACTGCGCGGCCTGCCGGTCACCTTTCGCCGCTCGGCCGACTGGTCGCAGGACAAGCCTGCGCTGGTGCTCCTGCATGGCTTTCCGCAAACCCATGTGATGTGGCACCGTGTGGCGCAGCAACTCAAGGACCGCTACCGTCTGGTCATGCCCGACCTGCGTGGCTATGGCGATTCATCGCACGAAGCCGGTGACAACGCGCCTGCGCACTACAGCAAACGCGCCATGGCGCAAGAAGTCATTGACCTGCTCGACCACCTGGGAATACAAGACTTTTACCTGTGTGGCCACGACCGTGGCGGCCGCGTGGCGCATCGCCTGGCGCTGGACCACCCGCAGCGTGTAAAAAAACTCTGCGTGATCGACATCGCGCCCACGCTCGACATGTACGACGCGACCGACTTTGATTTTGCGAGGGCCTACTACCACTGGTTTCACCTGATCCAGCCCTCGCCCCTGCCCGAACTGATGATCGGTGGGAACGCCAAGGCCTATCTGCATGCCAAGCTGGGCGGCTGGGGCAGCCAGGGTCTGGGCTACATCGAGCCCGAGGCACTGGCCGAGTACGAGCGCTGCTTTTGCGACCCCACGCCCAATGCGAGGGGCCTGCCCGCCGCCATCCACTCGGCCTGCGAAGACTACCGTGCCAGCGCAGGCATCGACCTGCAGCACGACCGTGAAAGCCGCACACGCGGCGACAAGATTCCCTGCGATACGCTGGTGCTCTGGGGCGAGCGCGGCGTGGTCAATCGGCTCTTCAAGCCCCTCGAGCTCTGGCAAGCGCAATGCGCGGGCAGCGTGTCCGGCCTGGCCGTTGCTGCCGGGCATTTCATCCCGGAAGAACTCCCAGAGCTGACCGCTCGGGGGCTGGCCAGCTTCATGGCCTGATCACTTGCCGCTGAGAAAGAGGCGCGCAAAAAACACCATCATGCCCAGCATGAACACGATACCGATCAGGCTCATGAGCCCATAGTCGGTGAAGAGCAAGTCTTGCAGCAGTTTCATGGCATGTCCTTTATCAACAGGTCTTCATGGTGTGGCGATTGCCCACTGCTGCGCTTGAGATAAATCACGCCATGCCCGGCCAGGTTTGCGCTGGGTCAAATCCAGCGCATGGACAGCAAACCAGCCGTCATGGCCAGGCCATGCATGCACGCCGCCGCAATCGTCAGCACCAAGGCTGGACGCAGTCGATTCGGGGTTTGCCCACGCTGCCACAGCAACACAGCGGCTGCTGCACTCAAAGGTGCTGACAGAAGCCCCCAGATGGCGCGTTCTGGCTGCAGAAAATGCCACACGCCCCAGGCCAGCCAGCCATGGGCCAACAGCGCCAGCAACGCATACAGCACGGCGGCACCGCGCGGCCCGCAACGGACAGCCAAGGTAGCCTTGCCCACCAAAGCATCCGCTGGCGCGTCGGGCACGCCATGGATGAGCAGGATGTTGGCAATCAGCAAGCCGTAGCTCAATGACGTCAATGCCGGCACCACAAACACGCTGCCGCGTTGTACCGCATCGGCACCAATCACCACCAGACTCCAGGCTGCCGCCACAGCCACCTCACCCAGGCCGCGCGACATCAGCCTCAGCGGAGGCGCCGAGTAGGCCCAGACCAGCAACAAACCCACTGCGCCCATCCAGAGCACTGCCGCAGTGGACTGCAGGGCCAGCCACACCCCCGCAGGCACCAGAACCAGCAGCAAGGCACGCGCCAGATCACGCGTCTGCCGCACCGTGACGACGCCCTGCTGGATCAGACGCGTCCCGCCCGTGAACGGAAAAATGCCCGAGGTGTTGGCGGCATCGGCGCCGCTGAGCGCATCGTGCACATCGTTGAGGACGTTGCCTGCTGCATGGGCCATGACGGCGAGGACCACCGTGGCCAGGGCCGTCCAGAAATGGGGCGGGTGCCCACACATGTCGGCGGTGGCCATGCCCAGCATGCAGCCCACCAGCGTGATGATCAGAAAGCCCGGACGCGTCATGCGCACCAGGGTCGACAGGGGCAGGTCAGTGGTTTGCGGCATGGACGCGAGTATCGGCAGCCTGGCCCGACCCGCGAATGACGATCATCAAGCGCCGCAGCACTTCTTGTATTTCTTGCCGCTGCCGCAGCTGCACGGATCATTGCGGCCCGGTACATCGCCCTTGATGACCTGCTGCACGCGCGGGCCGATGTTGCGCCAGATCTCGCGCAAGTCGTACACCGCCCACAAGGCTTCGCCATAGGCATTGAGGCGGTTTTCGCTCACGCTGGGCGGGCCGTCTTCACCGAATGCCGACAGCGTGGCTTCGTCGGTGTCGTCTTCGGTCAGGGCCACAATCGCCTGCAAGGACAGGTCGTGCCACTTGGCGGCTTCCTTGTCCTTGGGAGCTTCCCATTCCTCGGGCCAACTTTCGATGGCGTACATGAAACCCAGCGCCCAGACCTGCGCAAAGGATGGAATATCTTCGCCCTCGACCTCTTCACGCTCTTCGGGCGGCAGCGAGGCGATGGCGCCGCGCACGTCCATCACTTCAGGCGCATAGGCCTTGTCTTCGTCCAGCGC
>CAXRGK010000316.1:0-4794 GCA_964230145.1 Burkholderiaceae bacterium
CCTTCGCGCACCGCCTGCACCATCAGTTTGTGGATGAAGGCCTGCGGCGTGCTCTTGCACCCACCGCGCTTGCCCACCTGGACGATGCGCGCACTGGGGCTGGCGTGTTCGAGCACGGCGGGGTTGACCAGATCGTCCACATACAGCACGGTGGCGCTGGCAATGGCTTTGGCAGCCTTGATGGTCAGCAGTTCCGGATCGCCGGGACCGGCACCGACCAGGGTGCAGCGGCCACCCAGTCCGCTGTAGGAGGCCGCCCCCGCGGCCGAAGGCTTTGGCGTTGTGGCGCCATTCGCCCGCAGGGGCGCGCTCCCACGAGATGTTGGCGAATTGTTCATGGCTTCACCTCATGCAGGATGTGTTGCACCTGCAGGGCAATAGGTTCGGGCACTGGGCGTTCGCCGCGCAGCACTTGCCGGATGTATGCAGCCGTCGCGGCAGCGTCGATGGCGGGCATGTCGGGCAGGTGGTTCAACGAGCCCTCGCGCTGGTGCTGCACCCGGCGGGTCTGGCCGTCTTTGAACACGTCCATGGCCGGGGTACGGCGCGCGTCCGCCACCGGCTCGCCTTCGGTGCCGCGCAGCAGCAGGGCGTGTTGTCCGGTCAGCGCAAAAGTGGCTGACATGGACTGCAGGTATTCGGGATGCGTGTAGCTGCCCACCACCAGGGCGGGCGCGTCGCAGGGGTTCATGAGCTTGACCAGGCTGTGGCCGGAATTGCGCAGGCCCACCACGCGGCGCACCGACAGCAGGCGGTCCAGCCCGGCGTGCAGGGTGGCGGTGCGCACGAATGCCACCTCGCCTGCGCTGACGCTGACGGCCGAGGGTTGAATGCCCAGCTCGGCAAACACGGCTTCGCTGGGCACGCGTTTGTCTTCGGTCACGCTGCCATGCACCACCACAGCAGCGCCTTCGCGTGCCAGCAGCAGGGCCAGCAGGGGCGTGAGCAGGGGCAACTTGCGTGCGCCGTTGTAGCTGGGCAGCACCACGGTGGGGGCGCCGCTTGCGACCACTTTGTTCAGCCGTGCGTGGACTGCGTCCAGAAAACCGGCCATCTCTTCGGGCGTTTCGCCCTTGATGCGCATGGCCAGGCAAAAAGCGCCCAGTTCGAGGTCGCTCACCTGACCATCGAGCACCTGCCCCATCAGGTCGGCCGCCTGCGCGCGGTCGATCGAGCGCGCGCCGTCTTTGCCGCGGCCAATGTCCTTGATGTAGTGGCTGATGCTCATGGTGTGCAATTGTCGGACAGGTTTGATGACTTCCGGTTATATGGGTATGTGGCCCTCAGGCCGCTAGGGGCACTTGGCGAACGAGTCGTTTGAGCTCGGGCACGCAGGAGCCGCAGCGTGTGCCGCACTGCAGGCGCTGCTGCAGGCCGGACAGGCGTGCTGCCTCGTTGCCCGGCTGCACCTGCAGGCAGGCGGTGATCGCGTCCTCGCGCACGTTCAGGCAGCTGCAGACCTGGCGGCTGACCGGGGCCGAGCCTTGCGGCGGGGTGCTGCTGGCCTGCAGCCACTGGCGGGCGGGCCAGTTGAGCTGCTGGCCCTGCTCCAGCAAGTCTTGCAGCCAGCGGCCCGAGCGGGTGTCGCCGGCCACGGCAAAGCCCTGCAGGGCGCGCAGGCCCAGGGCATCGGGTGTGCTGAGCCGCAGGGCGCGCAGCTGGTCGCGCTCGCTGTCCTGGTAGCGCAGGGTGTCCGCTGTGTCCAGACCGAGCAGGCCCAGCACCAGTTGCTGCAGGGCCGGTGGACAGGCCCTGGCCGAGGTGGCTCGCAGCAGCAGGCCGGTGCGCGGCGACTGTTCGGTCAGCTCGGCGGCCGGATCGGCAAAAGGCACCAGGCTGGCGAAGTCAAACTGGGTCAGGTGCTGCTGCAGCGCGCGGCGTGCCTGCCAGACGCGATCTGCGGGCAGCCAGGCCATGGCCACGAGGGACCACACGCCTTGCGTGGACATGGGCGTGATCTGCACGGCGGCGTGTTTGAGTTCTGGTTGTTTGGAGGTGGCGCAGTAGCTCGATGTGGTCAGCACGTTCACGCCCAGTCCGACTTCGCCTTGGGCATCGCGGCCGCTGACCACCTCGGGGCCCCAGTGCATGGCAATGAAGGCCTGCAGCGGCGCCACCTGTTCGCTGGCTTGCACCGGCAGCACCAGGCTGCCGCGCTTGCTGCGCACCTGCGCCAGCTCACCGTCTTTGAGGCCCAGGCGCTGCAGGTCCTGTGGATGCAGCTGCACGCAGGGTTCGGGGCTGTGGGCGAACAGGCGGCCGGCGTTGCCGGTGCGGGTCATGCCGTGCCACTGGTCGCGCAGGCGGCCGGTGGTGAGCGAGAAAGGGTAGTGCGAAACGCGCTCTTCGGCCACGGGTTCCCAGCGCACGGCGGCAAAGCGGGCGCGGCCATCGACCATGGCGAAGCGGCCATCGGTGTAGAGGCGGGCCTGGCTTTGCGCCTGGCCCTCGGGGCGGGGCCACTGGGCAGGGGTGGCTTCGAGCTGGGCGTAGCTCAGGCCGGTGATGTCGAGGTCGCGCCCGCGCGTGCTCTCGCGGTGCTCGTTCCAGATGGCTTCGGGGCTGGCGTAGTCGAGCAGGCGCGCGTCTTGCGGGCGGTCCAGTGCCATGGCCAGTCGCTGGCCGATGGCGCAGGCGATCTGCCAGTCGTGGCGGGCCTGACCCGCAGGCTGCACGGCGGCGCGCACACGACTGATGCGGCGTTCGCTGTTGGTCACGGTGCCTTCTTTTTCGCCCCAGGTGGTGGCGGGCAGCAGCAGGTCGGCCAGTTCGCAGGTGGCGGCGGTTTCAAAAGCCTCCTGCACGATGACGAACTGGGCGCGCTCGAAAGCGCGGCGCACCGTTTTCTGGTCGGGCATGGACTGGGCCGGGTTGGTGCACGCGATCCACAGGGCCTTGAGCTGGCCGTCGGCGGCGGCTTCGAACATTTCCACTGCTGTCAGGCCGGGCTGGGCTGGCACCTCGGGCACGCCCCACAAGCCTGCGACTTCTGCGCGGTGCTGCGGATTGCCCAGGTCGCGGTGCGCCGAGAGCAGGTTGGCCATGCCACCGACTTCGCGCCCACCCATGGCATTGGGCTGGCCGGTGAGCGAGAGCGGGCCGGCGCCGGGTTTGCCGATCTGCGCGGTGGCCAGATGCAGGTTGATCAGGGCCGCGTTTTTGGCGGTGCCGTTGCTCGACTGGTTCAGGCCCTGGCAATACAGGCTCAGCGTTGCAGCCGAGGTGGCGAACCAGCGTGAGGCCGTGAGCAGGTCTTCGATGGCAATGCCGCAGATCTGCGCCACATGCTCGGGCGTGTGGCCGGCCACCAGCGCCTGCAGGGCTTCAAAGCCGCTGGTGTGCCCGGCGATGTAGGCCGGCTGCGTCCAACCCTCGCGCAGCATCAGGTGCAGCAGGCCGTGGAACAGCATGACATCGGTGCCGGGCTGGATCTGCAGGTGCAGGTCGGCCATGTCGGCGGTGTCGGTGCGGCGCGGGTCGACCACGACCATCTTCAGGTCGGGGTTCGTGCGGCGGGCGTCTTCGATGCGGCGAAACAGGATGGGATGTGCCCAGGCCGCGTTGCTGCCGGCGATGAAGAGGCACTGTGCCTGCGCAATGTCTTCGTAGCAGGCAGGTGGCGCATCGGCGCCCAGCGTCAACTTGTAGCCGGCCACCGCACTGCTCATGCACAGGCGCGAATTGCTGTCGATGTTGTTGGTGCCGAGCAGGCCTTTGGCCAGCTTGTTGAAGACGTAATAGTCCTCGGTCAGCAGCTGGCCCGAGATGTAAATGCCGAGCGTATTGGGTCCGTGCTCGCGCACGATGGCGGCCAGCCGCGCGGCGGCCATGTCGGTGGCGGCGTCCCAGTCCAGCGCCTGCGGTGCCTGACCGCGCACCGGCCGCCACTGCGGCGTGAGCAGACGGGTTTGCTGCGTGACCTGCGGCGCGGCCGTGAGGTGCAGCGACTGGCCCTTGGTGCACAGGCGTCCGAAGTTGGCGGGGTGGTCGGGGTCGCCGCGCACGCCCGTGATCTGCGTGCCCCGCGATTCGATGATGACGCCGCAGCCTACACCGCAGTAGGGGCAGGTGGAGCGGGTTTCGTTGATCAGGGTCTGCATGTCGTTTTTGCACTGTCGGGTATGTGGGAGCGAGCCCCTGCTCGCGAGCATTTCGGCCGCAGGGGCGGCCTCCTACACGAGGTCAGGCACAGGCAGTCTTGCGTGACACCGGCCCTGCGATGGGGCGCGTCAGGTCGGTGGCGTGGCCGGCAAGTTCGTCGGCGTCCAGGTGCACCACACCGGCCTCCACCTTGACGACAAAGCGCGGGGTGCAGCCCTCGTCGGGGGCGTGGGCCATGCCGTCGCACAGGCCAATCGTCCAGTTGTGCAGCGGGCAGGCGACCTGCTGGCCGAAGACGATGCCCTGCGAGAGCGGGCCGCCCTTGTGCGGGCAGCGGTCGAGCAGGGCGAACACCTCGTCTGCGTCGTTGCGGAAGACGGCCACGTCCAGGCCGCGGTCGCGCGCCACACGGCGGGCGCCGAGCACGGGGATGTCTTCGACGCGGCAGATTTTTTTCCAGGTGGTCATTTCAGATTCCTTGTATGTGGCGTAAGGATTTGTGGCTTTGTGGGAGCGCGCCCCTGCGCGCGAAAGCATTCGGCCGCGGGGGCGGCCTCCTACAGGGGGTCAGAGAGGCAGCGGTTCGAACTGGCGGGTGTCGACATGGGCCTTGTCGAATTCGAACCAGGGGTCCGGCTCGCCGTCCAGGGCGTGCTGCAGGCGGGCCCACAGGGCCTTGCGGTTGGCCTCGTC
>CAXRGK010000317.1:0-5137 GCA_964230145.1 Burkholderiaceae bacterium
TCGTAGCGCTCCCGCTCGGTCTGGCGCGTCTCGGGCGTCCAGTCGTAGAAGCCGGCGCCTGCCTTCATGCCAAAACGACCGGCTTGCACCCGCTCACGCAATGCGCGCGAGGGCTCTGCGGTGTTCGACAGGCTGGGGTACATGGTCGCGGCGGCGGCGCAGTGCACATCCAGGCCCGCATGGTCGCGCTGCATCACCGGGCCGGCGGCCAGGTAACGGAAGCCGAAACCAAAGCGCACCGCAGCGTCCACATCCTCGGGGGTGGCCACACCTTCGTCGATCATGGCAAAGGCTTCGCGCGAGAGCGCATGCTGCAGGCGGTTGGCCAGAAAGCCGGGCTTGTCCTTGCGCACCAGCACCGGCACGCTGCCGCAGCCGCGCATGAAGCCGCACAGCCCCTCGGCCACGGCGTGGTCGCTCTGTGGTCCCAAGACCACTTCGACCAGCGGCACCAGGTGTGCCGGCATGAAAAAGTGCAGTCCCAGCATGCGTTGCTGGGTGGGCAGCCCTTGCGCGATGGCGCTGATCGGGAAACTGGAGCTGTTGCTGGTCAGCACGGTTCTGGCCGGGGCCAGCTCAAGCAGCTGTGCAAACAGCGCCTGCTTGAGGTCGAGCTTTTCCGGAATGCATTCGACCACCAGGCGCGCGTCCTGCCAGTCCACTTCATGCACGCTGGGGGCGGTGATGACCCGCTGTGCGCGGTGGGCCAGTTCCAGATCGGCCAGGCCCGCCAGAACCCGCTGGTGCAGGGCGTCGCACTGGCTCGCTTGCGGCTCCACCACGGTCACACGACAGCCACCGCGTGCCAGCACGATGGCCACATCGGCACCCATGGTGCCGCCGCCCACCACCACGGCGTGGGTGTCTCGGGGAGAAGAAGGCAGCAGACTGCCTGAAAGTGCACTTGATTCGGTCATGGCGACGCAGTCTAGGGAGGGTGTTCTCATCCGTCCAGATGAATTTTTCTATAAACTGATCAGTCATGATGATCAATTGGTCCTCCCGTGAAATCGATGTTTTCCTGGTGCTGGCCGAGACGCTGAGCTTTCGGCGCACTGCAGAACGTGTGCACCTGTCGCAGCCCGCCGTCACGGGGGTGGTCGGCCGGCTGGAAGAAGCCTTGGGCGTGAAGCTGTTTGACCGCACCACGCGCCAGGTGCAGCTGACCGGGCCAGGACAGGTCTTTTTGGAGCAGGCGCAGCGCCTGCGGCACATGACCGCAGAAGCTGTGCGTGCGGTGCGCGAAGTGGCCACCCTGCAAGTGGGGCAGGTGGCCATGGCAGCCATGCCTTCACTGGCGGCCACCGTGGTGCCGCGCGCCTTTGCGCGCTTTCAGGCGCAGCACCCCGGGGTTCGCCTGGCGCTGATGGACACCCTGTCGGACCCGGCCTTCGAGCTGGTGCGTGCGGGCCGTGTCGACTTTGCGCTGACCGCAGCCAACCCGGCCTATGCCGATCTGGATTACCTGCCGCTGGCTTCGGATGGCTTTGTGCTTTTGATCCCTGAAGGGCATGCCTTGGCCAGAAGCCGAAAGCCTCTGGCCTGGGCCGACGTCGCCCAGCTGCCCCACATCTCCATGCCCTTGCCAACCAGCGTGCGGCAATACGCCGATGCGGCATTGCTGGAGCAGCGCATCCGGTTTTCGCCTCAGTTCGAACTGGAACACCTGGCCAGCATCAAGGCCATGGTGGCTGCAGGCCTGGGCGTGGCGGCACTGCCCGAGATGGCGGCCAATGTGGGGCCTGACGAGGGCATTGTGCGCAGGCGCTTGCGTGAGCCGGACCTGCGCAGACCGATCGGGCTGGTGACCTTGCGCGGTCGCAGCTTGTCTCCTGCGGCGCAGGCCATGGTGGACTTGTTGCGGGAGGCCATGTCAAAGTTTGCCAGACCATGAAAAAAGCCCAGTCGGATGACTGGGCTTGGATTTGGTGCCGATAGCCGGAATCGAACTGGCGACCTACGCGTTACGAATGCGTTGCTCTACCAACTGAGCTATATCGGCGCGACGCAAATTATACAGTGGCGTGGTATTGGGTGATGCGCTCGACCTCGTTCTTGCTGCCCAGAATGACGCTCACGCGCTCGTGCAGCTGACCGGGCTGAATGTCCAGGATGCGATCCTTGCCATTGGTGGCTGCGCCGCCGGCCTGCTCCACCAGCCAGCCCATGGGGTTGGCTTCGTACATCAGGCGCAGCTTGCCTGGTTTGTGCGGTTCACGCCTGTCCCAGGGGTACATGAAGACGCCGCCGCGGGTCAGGATGCGGTGCACATCGGCCACCATCGAGGCTATCCAGCGCATGTTGAAGTCCTTGCCGCGCGGGCCTTCCTTGCCTTGCAGGCATTCGTCGATGTAGCGGCGCACCGGATCTGCCCAGTGGCGCATATTGCTCATGTTGATCGCGAATTCCTTGGTGTCGGCCGGGATCTGCACGTTTTCCTGCGTAAGCACAAAGGAACCTTGTTCGCGGTCGAGCGTGAACATGGCCACCCCATCGCCCACGGTCAATACCAGCGTGGTCTGCGGACCGTAGATACAGTAGCCAGCGGCCACTTGCTGTTTGCCTGGCTGCAGGAAGTCCTGCTCGGTCACGCCTGTGCCCCCCTCGGGCTTTTTGAGCACGCTGAAGATGGTGCCGATGCTGACGTTCACATCGATGTTGGACGAACCGTCGAGCGGGTCGAACAGCAGCAGGTATTCGCCTTGCGGATAGCGGTTGGGCACCAGATAGATGCTGTCCATCTCTTCGGAGGCCATGGCGGCCAGATGGCCACCCCACTCGTTGGCTTCCAGAAGCACCTCGTTGGCGATGATGTCCAGCTTTTTCTGGACTTCGCCCTGCACGTTCTCGCTGTCAGCGCTGCCCAGCACACCGCCGAGCGCGCCTTTGTTGACGGCGTGGCTGATGCCTTTGCAGGCACGGGCCACGACCTCCAGCAGCAGGCGCAGGTCGGCCGGAATGTGGCCCTTGCTGCGCTGCTGCTCCACGAGGTAGCGGGAGAGGGAAATGCGGCTGCTCATGTGTATCTCCGTAACCGTTCAGAGCGAACGGGAGGTTAATTGTTCAGTGCGCGGCTGACCACCTCGCGCACGTCGTTGCTCAGATCGGTCTTGGCAGCCACGCGTTCGATGGCCACCCTGGCCGCGTCGCGGTAAGGCTGAGCCAGGCGGGCCCAGCGGTCCATGGCGCGGGCCAGGCGTGCGGCCACCTGCGGGTTGATGGCGTCCAGGGCCAGCACCTGCTCGCTCCAGTACACATAGCCCGCTGCATCGCTGCGGTGGAAAGCCGCCGGGTTGGCGCTGCAGTAGCTGAAGATGAGGCTGCGAGCGCGATTGGGGTTGCGCAGGTTGAAGTCGGCATGCTGCATGAGCTGACGGACCTTGGGCAGCACATCGCCGCCACGGTCTGGGGCGCCTGCCTGCAGAGCAAACCATTTGTCGATGACGAGCGCTTCATCCTTGAACTGCTTGTGAAAGCGGTCCAGTGCATCCTGCGCCAGTGCGTGGCCGCTGATCACCAGAGCCGAGAGCGCATTGAAGCGGTCGGTCATGTTGCCCGCGTCCTTGAACAGCTGGTAGACCTTGCCCGGAGTCACGTCGTCGCCCTGGGCCACGGCAGCCATGCACAGCATGGTCATGGCCAGACCGGCCAGCGCACGCCGACCGCTGGACGCGGCGTCGGGGCTGTAGGCGCCGCTGCTCTGATGGGCTTGCAGTGCCCACTGCCAGTCGGCTTGCAGCTGTGTCGCCAGTTGCAGACGCATGGCTTCACGCAGCGCGTGCACACGCTGGGGATCGACCGTATCGAGGTGGTCCGCAATGTAGTTTTCGGAGGGCAGGGTGAGCGTCAGTTCCTTGAATGCGGCGTCCAGTTCCGGGTGACGCAGCACCTGACGCAAGGCCTCGATCAGGGCCGGTGAAAGCACCTGATGCGTGTCAGCGTCGTTGCGCAGCGCATCCAGCGCGGCTTGCAGCATCAGTCGCTGACCCGCTTCCCAGCGGTTGAAGGCATCGCTGTCGTGCGCCAGCAGGCTCATCAGGGCGCTGCTGTCCAGGCCATCGGCCAGCACCACGGGGGCGCTGAAGCCACGCAGCAGCGAAGGCACAGGCGCGCTGTCCACGTTCACGAAAGTCCAGCTCGCGCTGGCTTCGGTCAGCACCAGTGTGGTCTGCTGGGCGATGTCGTGGCTGCCCGCCAGCTGCAAGGGCAGGGCGCGGCCGTCCTGCGCCAGCAGCCCCAGCGTGACCGGAATCACGAACGGCTCCTTGACCGGCTGGTCCGGCGTGGCCGGACAGTTCTGGCTGAGCGTGAGGGTGTAGCTGCGCTCGGCCGCGTTGTATTCGCCACGCGCCTGCAGGCGTGGCGTGCCGGCCTGGCTGTACCAGCGCTTGAACTGCGGCAGGTGCTGCGCCAGCGCCGTGCCCGGGTTGGCATCGGCAATCGCCTGGGCAAAGTCGTCGCAGGTCACCGCCTGGCCATCATGGCGCTCGAAGTAAAGCTTCATGCCTTTGGCAAAACCCTCACGACCGACCAGGGTCTGCATCATGCGCACAACTTCGGCACCTTTTTCGTAAATCGTGACGGTGTAGAAGTTGTTGATCTCGACGTACTGGTCCGGACGCACCGGGTGGGCCATGGGGCCGGCGTCTTCGGCAAACTGCACGGTGCGCAGCACGCGCACGTCTTCGATGCGCTTGACGGCGCGGGCACTGGCTTCGCCAGCCATGTCCTGGCTGAACTCCTGGTCGCGGAAGACGGTGAGGCCCTCCTTGAGCGAGAGCTGGAACCAGTCGCGGCAGGTGATGCGGTTGCCCGTCCAGTTGTGGAAGTACTCGTGGCCGACGACCGATTCGATGTTGGCGAAGTCGGTGTCGGTGGCGGTGGCCGGGTTGGCCAGAACGTACTTCGTGTTGAAGATGTTCAGGCCCTTGTTTTCCATCGCGCCCATGTTGAAGTCGCTGGTGGCGACGATCATGAAGCGTTCCAGGTCCAGCGGCAGACCAAAGCGCGCCTCGTCCCAGGCCACGCTGGCCATGAGCGAGTTCATCGCGTGCTCGGTCTTGTCCAGATCGCCGGGGCGCACAAAAACCTGCAGCAGGTGCTCCTGGCCCGAGCGCGACCGGATGCGTTGCTCACG
>CAXRGK010000318.1:0-2375 GCA_964230145.1 Burkholderiaceae bacterium
GCGGCCTTGCGCGATTTGCCACTGGAGTGGCACTGCATCGGCCCGATCCAGAGCAACAAAACGCGGCTGGTGGCCGAGCACTTTGACTGGGTGCACAGCGTGGACCGGCTCAAGATTGCGCAGCGCCTGTCCGAGCAGCGCCCCGCCCATTTGCCCCCGCTGCAGCTGTGCCTGCAGGTCAACACCGACGGCGGCCCGACCAAGTCGGGCGTGGCGCCCGAGACGCTGCTGTCGCTGGCGCGCGAGGTGGCGACGCTGCCGCGCGTGCACTTGCGCGGGCTGATGACGATTCCCGATCCGGTCGAGGGCTTCGAGGCCGAGGTGGCGCTGCACCGGCGCGCCACCGCCCTGTTCGAGCAGGTGCGCCAGGCGCTGGCACTGCCGCACTGGGACACCCTGTCGATGGGCATGACCGCTGATTTGGAGATCGCCATCCAGGCCGGCAGCACCCTGGTGCGGGTGGGCACGGCCATTTTCGGCAAGCGCTGAAAGCGTTTGCCGATCGGCCGCTTACTGTGCCTGGAACCCGCTGGCCTTGATGATGCGCGCCCAGGTGGCGGTGTAGGCTTTTTCACGCTCGCCCAGTTGCTGGGGTGTCATGTAGCCCACGGTCAGGCCCATGGCCGTCAGACGCTCTTTCACCTCGGGCATGGCCACCACTTTGGACACCGCATCGGCGTAGCGGTCAATCACGGCCTTGGGCGTGCCGTGCGGTGCCCAGATACCGTAATACGGCAGGTCTTCAAAACCGGCCAAGCCCAGCTCGGCAAAGGTCGGCACGTCGGGCAGCAGGGCCTGGCGCTTGGCGCCGATCACGGCCACCATGCGCAGCTTGCCGGCCTTGTGGTTCTCGATGAAGTCGGGCACTGAGCCGGTGCCGGCAGCGATCTGGTTGCCCAGCATGTCGGCCATCATGGGTGCGCTGCCACGGTAAGGGGCGGCTTGCAGGTCCAGTTTGTATTTCTCGCCAATCACCTTGACCAGGAACTCGGGCACCGAGGCCGGCGCCGGCACGCCCACCGTGTCCTTGCCTCTGCTTTTGACCCAGGCGACGTATTCGTTGAACGTCTTGGCCGGGGTGCCGCCAGAGACGGCCAGGCCGTTGACGAAAGTGGCAAAGCCAGCCACGGGGGCGAAGTCCTGGGCCGTGTTGAAGCCGGGCGCCTTCACAACCTGCGGCAGGATGGAAATGGTGTGGTCGTGCGAGAGGAACAGCACCGAACCGTCGGCTGGCGCGGCCTTGAGGGCTTGTGCCGCGATCTGGCCACCGGCGCCCGCCTTGTTCTCGACGATCACGGTCGTGCCCAGCTGGTCCTTGAGCTTGTCGCTCAGCAGGCGGGCAATGGCGTCGGTGCCGCCGCCTGGGGGAAAGCCCACCATCAGCTTGATGGTCGGGTCGGCGGCATGGGCGCTGGACAGGCCCAGGCTCATCGCGGCCAGGGCGCTCAGAAGGTGGCGACGTGTGGTGCGCAAGGCGGTTTTCATGCAAAGACTCCAAGGTTCAAATACCTTGGAATCTAGCACTGTCCGGGCGCTTGCCTGCTGACGCGGGCCCTGAGCTGGATCCGGGTCAGAACCGCGGCAGATCCGGATGCCGGATCTGCCCCGCACGCACCAGCATCTTGCCGTACTCGGCGCAGCGGTGCAGCGTCGGGATCACCTTGCCGGGGTTGAGCAGTCCGTTCGGGTCGAAGGCGCGCTTGACGCCGAACATCTGCTCGTTCTCCTCGGCACTGAACTGCACGCACATGCTGTTGACCTTCTCGATGCCCACGCCGTGCTCGCCGGTGACGGTGCCGCCCATGGCCACGCTGGTTTCCAGGATGTCGGCGCCGAACAGCTCGCAGCGGCGCAGCTGGTCCGGGTCGTTGGCATCGAACAGGATCAGCGGGTGCAGGTTGCCGTCGCCGGCATGGAACACGTTCGCCACCCGCAGGCCGTAGTCGGCGGCGAGCTGGGTCATCCGCCCCAGCGTCTGAGGCAGGGCCGAGGTCGGGATCGTCCCGTCCATGCACAGGTAGTCCGCCACCTGCCCGGTCGCCCCGAAGGCCGCCTTGCGCCCCGCCCAGATCGCCTTCGACTGCGCCTCCGAGGCGCTCTCGCGCAGCGTGGTGGGGTGGTGGGTCTCGGCGATCGCCTTGATCTTCTCGAGCTGCTCCTCGATCTCGGCGGGCGAGCCCTCGACCTCGATGATCAGCAGGGCCTCGGCGTCCATCGGGTAGCCGGCGCCGACGAAATTCTCGGTCAGGTGGATGATCGGCTTGTCCATGAACTCGATCGCCACCGGCAGCACGCCCGCCTTGATGATGTCCGAGACGCATTCGCCCGCCACCTCGTTCGAGTTGAACGCGATCAGCACCGGGCGCGCCCCTTCG
>CAXRGK010000319.1:0-2438 GCA_964230145.1 Burkholderiaceae bacterium
CAGGCCCTTGAGGCGCTCAATGCTGTAGACCTCGCTCGCCACATGGCTGAGCACGTCCGCCTGGTAGCCGCAGCCCGTGCCGATCTCCAGCACGCGTCCCAGCTTGCCCTGCACCCCTTCGCGCAGCAGTTCGATCATGCGGGCCACCACATTGGGCTTGGAAATCGTCTGCCCCAGGCCAATCGGCAGGCTGGTGTCTTCATAAGCCTGGTTCACCAGCGCAGTTTCGACAAAGCGGTGCCGCTCGACCCGCCCCATCGCTTCCAGTACGGCGGTGTCGTGCACACCCTGCTCCGCCAGCTTGCGCACCATGCGCGCACGCACTGCACCGGAATCGAGTCCGACGCCCACGGGGGCGGCCACCTTGACGGGGGCCGGGCTGATCCGACCCGCAGGCACCGCTGGACGCGCAGTCTTGCCTGCGGCCCCAGATGTGTCGAGTTTGACCGGGAACCCAGGGCGTTGGCTCATGCACTGGCCTCCGGGACTTTCATCTTGGACAGGCCCTGCGCCCAGTAGCCCAGATGCTCGTGCTCAGTCAGGTCCACCTTGAGAGGCGTCACGGCAATATGGCCATGGCCGGTCGCATGGAAGTCGGTGCCCTCGGCATCGCCCATGGCCGGTCCAGCGTTGCCGATCCAGTACATGGTCTCTCCGCGCGGGCTGATCTGGGTGATCACCGGTTCTGCCGCATGCCTGCGACCCAGCCGGCACATCTTGAGGCCGCCCATCTGCGCATAAGGCATGTTGGGGATGTTGACATTGAGCAGCCAGGGCCGGGTGCCCACAAGCGATTGCTGCTGAAGATGCACCACAAGATCCCGGGCCTTGAGGGCTGCATCATCGATGTGCGCCCACCCTTTTTCAACCAGAGAAATCGCCATGGCCGGGATGCCAAACAGGTAGCCCTCCATGGCCGCACCCACAGTGCCAGAGTACAGCGTGTCGTCGCCCATGTTGGCGCCATTGTTGATGCCGGACACCACCAGATCAGGGCGGTAACCCAGCAAACCCGTCAGCGCAATGTGCACGCAATCGGCAGGAGTGCCATTGACATAGCGGACACCAGGCGCGGCCTCGTGCACATACAGGGGCGCGTTGAGGGTCAGCGCGTTCGATTTGGCGCTGTTGTTGTGCTCGGGGGCCACCACCTCCACATCTGCCACTGTGCGCAAGGCCGCATGCAGCGCCTGCAGGCCTTCGGCGCGGTAACCATCGTCGTTGGAAAGAAGTATTCGCATAAGGTGTACAGGTGAGCTGGGATTGTAGGTCTGCGGCAGCCGCCTGGCCGGGTAAACACCCCGTCGCTCCCGAGACAAGCGGTAACCATTTGCGCTGCCTAAGATCAGCCATCAAAACACAAGAGGAGAACCCATGCACGCCTGGCTTTGCGAAAACCCCATTGGCGTTGATGCCCTGACCTGGAAAGAACTGCCGACCCCACAACCCGGCGCAGGCGAAGTGCTGATCGAGATCCAGGCCGCCAGTCTGAACTTTCCGGACCTGCTGATCGTCCAGAACAAATACCAGATGAAGCCGCCCCTGCCCTTTGTGCCGGGCTCGGAATACGCCGGTACGGTGCGCGCTCTGGGCGAAGGTGTCAAGGGCCTGCAGATCGGCCAGACCGTGGCCTGTCTGTCAGGCACAGGCGGCTTCGGCACCCACACCCTGGCCCCGGCCAAGCTGTGCATGCCACTGCCCGACGGTTTTCCAGCCGTGGATGCCGCCGCCTTCATCATGACCTACGCCACCAGCCACCATGCGTTGATCGATCGCGGTCAGCTCAAAGCTGGCGAAACGGTGCTGATTCTGGGTGCCGCAGGTGGCGTGGGCACGGCCGCCATCCAGATCGCCAAAGCCCAGGGCGCCAAAGTGATCGCTGCTGCATCGACGGCCGAAAAGTGCGATCTGTGCAAGGCCCAGGGGGCCGATGCCACGATCAACTACGGCACCGAAAACCTGCGCGACGCCATCAAGACACTGACCGACGGCAAAGGCCCAGACGTGGTCTACGACCCGGTGGGCGGCGAACTGGCCGAGCCGGCCTTCCGCTCCATCGCGTGGCGCGGCCGCTATCTGGTGATCGGCTTTGCCGGTGGTCCCATTCCCGCCCTGCCGCTGAACCTGCCGCTGCTCAAGGGAGCGTCACTCGTCGGTGTGTTCTGGGGTGACTTCGCCCGCCGTGAGCCACAGGCCAATGCCACCATGATGGCCGAACTGGCCCGCTGGTATGCAGAAGGCCGCATCAAGCCCGTCATCGATCGAACCATGCCCATGAACGAACTCAAGGCCGCCTACACCCGCATGGGCTCGCGTGCCGTCATGGGCAAGCTGGTCATGGTCAACTGACTTTTCAGTCCAGTAGCGAAAAAGCCCTTCCGGTTTCGGAAGGGCTTTTGAATTTGGGGTGGCTAATGGGACTCGAACCCACGACAACC
>CAXRGK010000320.1:0-2157 GCA_964230145.1 Burkholderiaceae bacterium
CCGGTGTGCGCTTGCCTTGGCCGTCCCGGTTCAGCCACCACTGGTCAAAGCGATGGCCCTGTCCGGTGTCTCCGCCGTTTTCTCGCACAACGAGGCAGGCGTGCGACGCCAGGTCTTCCAGCCGCTGCGGCTCGCCATGGGTTTGCAGGTAAGACGGCGCGGCCACCAGCACGCGCTGGTTGGGTGCAAGCTTGCGCACGATCCACTCGGCAGCCACGCTGGCCGGCGGATTCCACAGCCACACGGCCGCGTCAAAGCCGACGCTGGCCAGATGGGGCAGCTGCTCGGTCAGCTGCAGTTCGACCTGCACGCCAGGGTACAGGCGCTGGAATTCACTCAAGGCGGGGCCAACCCACAGGCGGCCAAAGCCGAAGCTGCTGACCAGGCGGATCGGCCCCGAGGGCTGGCTTTGCTGTTCACGCAATTCGTTTTCGGCGGCGGCAAAATCCTGCAGGATGCGCCGCGCCCGCTCGCACAGGGCATGACCTTCGGTGGTCGGGCTGACGCGGCGTGTGGTGCGCTGGAACAGGCGCACGCCCAGCCGGGCTTCGAGCGCGGCCAGGCGCTTGGTCGCCACGGGTGGGGTCAGCCGCAAAGCCTGGGCCGCTTTGGCCAGGCTGCCCTGGGCTTGCACGGCCAGGACGAGTTCGAGGTCGCTGCGTTCCATTGTTTCTGAATTGAAAATAATCAATTGCCTGATTATTTCCGATTGTGCCGCTAAGCTTGAGCCATGTTCAACAATTTTCAGATCCGGACGGTCGAGCGCGACGGGGTGCGCCTGCACACCCGTGCGGGCGGTGCAGGTTCGCCCTTGCTGCTGTTGCATGGCCACCCGCAAAGCATGGCCATGTGGCACAAGGTGCTGCCGGCGCTGATGGCACGGCACCGCGTGGTGCTGATGGACTTGCGCGGCTATGGGGATTCATCCCGCCCCACAGCCGACGCGCAGCACCGGAACCACAGCAAGCGTGAAATGGCGCTGGACGCGATTGTCGTCATGCGTGCCCACGGCTTTGAGCGCTTTGACGTGCTGGCCCATGACCGCGGGGCCCGCGTGGCGCACCGTCTGGCCTTTGATCACCCGCAGGCGGTGCAGCGCCTGATGCTGCTGGACATCGCGCCCACACTGGCCATGTACCAAAACACCAGCGAGGCCTTTGCACGCGCCTACTGGCACTGGTTTGCGCTGATCCAGCCCGCGCCCTTGCCTGAAGCCCTGATCGACAGCGACCCGGTGCGCTATGTGCGCAGCGTGATGGGCGGGCGCCATGCGGGCCTGACCCCGTTTACCCCCGAAGCACTGGCCGAATACGAACGCTGCGCCGCCATCGCGGGCACAGGCAGCTCGATCTGCGAGGACTACCGGGCCAGTGCCGGCATCGATCTTGAACATGACCGCGCCGATGTGCAGGCGGGCCGCCGTCTGACCCAGCCGCTTAGGGTGCTCTGGGGGCAGTACGGAGCTGTGGGTCGATGCTTTGATGTGCTGGCGCTGTGGCGCGAGCGTGCCACGCTCCTGACCGGCGAGGCGCTGCCTTGCGGGCACTATCTGGCCGAAGAATTGCCCGAAGCCGTGGCCGCACAGGCCCTGAAATTTTTCTCTTCCTGATCCCCAAGACTGAACGACACAAGGAGTCCCCTCATGAGCAAGAAACACCGCATCGCCGTCATCGCAGGCGACGGCATTGGCAAGGAAGTCATGCCCGAAGGCCTGCGTGTGCTCGAAGCCACGGCCAGCAAGTTCGGCATCGACCTGCAGTTTGACCACTTTGATTTTTCGAGCTGGGACTACTACGAAAAGCACGGCAAGATGTTGCCCGACAACTGGAAAGACCAGATCGGCGGCCACGACGCCATCTACTTTGGCGCGGTGGGCTGGCCCGAGAAAATTGCGGACCATGTCTCGCTGTGGGGCTCCTTGCTGCTGTTTCGCCGCGAGTTCGACCAGTACATCAACCTGCGCCCGGCGCGCCTGATGCCCGGCATCGTGGCTCCGGTGGTACGCAAGGACGGCAGCCCACGCCAGCCCGGCGAGATCGACATGTACATCGTGCGCGAGAACACCGAGGGTGAATACTCGGCCGTGGGTGGCCGCATGTTCCCCAGATCGGAAGAGCGTCGGGTAGGGAAAGAGTGTAGACGAGCGTGTAGATCTCG
>CAXRGK010000321.1:0-12994 GCA_964230145.1 Burkholderiaceae bacterium
CCAGCTTGACGTTGTAGGCGTCCATGAAGGTCAGGAACGAGTAGAAGGAGTCGGTCGCGTCCACACCCATCGGGTTGCCAATGCCAAAGGTGCGTTGACCGGTCTTTTGGCGGTGGGCCGGTTGCACCTTGTCGCACCAGAAGCTCCAGTACTCTTTCCAGGTGGTGGGAATGTCGGACTCTTTGAAGCCCGCCTCGGCCAGCATGTCACCCCAGTACTGGATGTGCATGGTCTGCTGCTTGATCGGGTAGGCGTAGTAGGTGCGCTTGCCTTCCTTGTTGTTGAGCAGGAAGGTGGTCTCCACGGTGTTGGGGGCAAAGCGGCTGCGGATCGGGTTGATCACGCTGGAGATGTCCTCGAGCTTGCCGTCGTAGGCCCAGGAGGCCGTCACCTGGAAGTCGAAAGAGTCACCGTAGGCCACATCCGGCGGGCTACCAGCATCGAGTGCGGCCACCGTCTTCGGAATCATGTCCTGGATCGGGTACTGCGAGAGTTCGATCTTGACGTTCTTGTTCTTGGCTTCGTACTTCTTGATGGCCGCAAACAGGGCATCGTCCTCGGCCTTGTAGAAGCCTTTGACCCACCAGACGGTGAGTTTTTCCTGTGCCGATGCCTGGGCACCGGTCAGCAAGCCGGCCACAGCAAAAGCTGCAAGCGCCACGGTCTTGATTTTCATGCTTTGTCTCCTCGTTTCTTCAGGGTTGAAAAGTCATGCAGCCTTGAGCTGCGGTGCTGGCCTGCCCAGTCGGGGCAATTTCTTGCGGTGACTGAGCACATGATCGATGTCGTCTCGCGCGCCATCGATCAGTTTCTGGATGGCTTTTTCGGCGCGCGCCGGGTCGTGCGCGGCCACGGCATCGAGCACCGCCTTGTGCAGCGGCAGCGAAGTGCGCGGGCCATCCTTGATGCTGGTGGAAATCTCGAAACTGGTACGCAGCAGGGCATTGAGCGCCTTGCTCATCTGCACGATCATGCGGTTGTGCGAGGCGGCCAGCAAGCCTTGATGAAAGCGCAGGTCGTAGGTGATGTAGTCCCCACCGAATTCGACCGCCTTTTTCATGCCCGCAAAGGCTTCGCTGATGCGCGCGATGTCCTGCGCATCAGCGCGCTCAGCAGCCATGCGCACAGCCGCCGGCTCCACCACCCGGCGCAGCTCCTGCAGGTCCTGCAAAAACTCCACGCTCAGGCCATTGCGTGCCTGCCAGGCAATCACCGAGGGATCAAACCAGTTCCACTCGTCCTGTGGCAGCACACGGGTGCCGACCTTGGGTCCAGTGATTACCAGACCTTTGGCCACCAGCGACTTGATCGCCTCGCGCACCACCGTGCGGCTGACCCCCAGCTCCTCGCACAGCACCGGCTCCGGCGGCAGGCTGCTGCCTGCCGGGTAGCGCCCGGTCAGGATGGCTTCGCCGAGCCAGTCGAGTGTGTTGCCGTGGACGTTTTTGATCATGGTCATGCCGCTTATATTCTTATCATATGATGATTGAATCGACCACCTACAGGACAAACCCCAATGGTGAGACTCAAACGCGACACTCCGGCACCGGCGTGAGCAGCGGCCGGGCATCGAAATGCGCCTGAAGGTTCGCCAGCGTGAGATCGGACATGGCCCCGCGCGTCTGCGCAGTACCACTGGCCATGTGCGGCGTCAGCACCACATTGGGCAGGGCGCGCAGCGCAGCAGGCACGTGCGGCTCGTCGGCATACACGTCCAGACCTGCACCGGCAATCACACCTTTTTGCAAGGCATCGACCAGTGCTGGCTCATCGACCACCGAACCTCGCGCCACGTTAATCAGGTATGACTTGGGGCCCAGCGCCTGCAACACTTGGGCATTGATGAGGTGGCGCGTGGCCGCCCCGCCCGGCGTGATGACCAACAGGAAGTCCGACCACGACGCCAGCGCCGTGAGCGAAGGCTCATGGTCATAGGACACATCGCTGCGGGCCGAACGCGTGTGGTAACGGATGTCCATGTCAAAGGCTGCGGCACGTTTGGCGATGGCCTGCCCGATACGCCCCATGCCCACGATGCCCAACTTGGAGCCCGTGAGTTTGCGCGTGAGCGGGACCGGACCTTTTTCCCATTCACCCTTGCGGGTGAACTGGTCGGCGGCCGGGATATTGCGCGCCACGGCCAGCAGCAGGGCCAGACCGAGGTCCGCCACATCGTCGTTGAGTACATCGGGGGTGTGCGTGACGGGCACCCCACGGGCGTTGGCGGCCTGCACGTCCACGCCGTCGTAGCCCACACCACAGATGGTGATGACTTCCAGCTTGGGACACTGGTCCATGAGGGCTGCATCGATGCGGGCTTCGCCGCCACCCACCATGCCTCGCACGCGCGCCAGGACTTCAGGCGTGGCCGTTTCGCGTTGGTGTACTTCGAAACGCGCTTTCAGGCCTTCAGACAAAAAAGGGGGAATGCGGGAGGTTTGCAGGATGTCGATCTTGCTCATGCGTGTCCTGAGGGTGACGGTTTGAGGGTTTGCCCGAAGACCACGGGCGGGGTGTTTCAATCATCATACGATAGTATTTTTGAAAGACACCCTCTCGTTTCCCCTGACTTCTGTCACCCACGCACCATGACCTCAAACTCCCGCAAAAAACCCTCCGAACTCCGCTCCCAACAATGGTTCGGCCGCCAGGACCGTGACGGCTTTGCCTACCGCAGTTGGGTCAAAGGCAAGGGCGTGCCGCACGACCAGTTCGACGGCCGCCCCGTGATCGGCATCTGCAACACCTTCAGCGAACTCACGCCCTGCAACTCGCATTTCCGCACTCTGGCCGAACAGGTCAAGATCGGCGTGTACGAGGCGGGCGGCTTCCCGCTCGAATTCCCGGTCATGTCACTGGGCGAGACGCTGCTGCGCCCCACCGCCATGCTCTACCGCAACCTGGCCAGCATGGATGTCGAGGAATCCATCCGTGGCAACCCGATTGACGGCGTGGTGCTGCTGATGGGCTGCGACAAGACCACGCCCAGCTTGCTGATGGGTGCATCGAGCGCCGGCCTGCCCACCATCGGCGTCTCCGGCGGCCCCATGCTCAACGGCAAATGGCGTGGCCAGGAGCTGGGCTCGGGCACCGGCGTGTGGAGCATGAGCGAGCAGGTGCGCGCCGGCACCCTCAAGCTGCAGGACTTCTTTGAAGCCGAGAGCTGCATGCACCGCAGCCACGGCCACTGCATGACCATGGGTACCGCCAGCACCATGGCCAGCATGGTCGAGGCCCTGGGCATCGGCCTGCCCGGCAACGCCACCTACCCTGCCGTGGACGGTCGCCGCAATGTGCTGGCCCGTGAAGCCGGACGCCGCATCGTCGAGATGGTGCACACCGACCAGACCATCAGCAAGGTGCTGACCAAGGAAGCTTTCGAGAACGCCATCCGGACACTGGCGGCCATTGGCGGCTCGACCAACGCGGTGATCCACCTGATCGCGATCGCCGGCCGCCTTGGCCTCAAACTCACTGTGGACGATTTCGAGCGCCTGGGCAGCGAGCTGCCTTGCCTCTTGAACCTGCAGCCCTCGGGCGAGCACTTGATGGAAGACTTCTGCTACGCCGGCGGCCTGCCGGTGGTCATGAAGGAAATCGAGCACTTGCTGCACAAAGACATCGTCACCGTGAGCGGCAAGACCGTGGCCGAGAACATCGCTGGCGCCGTCAACTACGACCCGCGCGTGATCAAAAAGTTTGACGAGCCTTTCAAGGAAAAGGCCGGCATCGCCATCCTGCGCGGCAACCTGGCCCCGCGCGGCGCCGTCATCAAGCCCAGCGCGGCCACGCCCAATCTGATGGTGCACACCGGTCGCGCTGTGGTTTTTGAAGACAGCGACGACTTCCACAAGCGCATCGACGACGAGAACCTGGACGTGGACGAAAACTGCATCCTGGTGCTCAAGAACTGCGGCCCCAAGGGCTATCCCGGCATGGCCGAAGTCGGCAACATGCCACTGCCGCCCAAAGTGCTGCGCAAGGGCATCACCGACATGGTGCGCATCTCGGACGCCCGCATGAGCGGCACGGCCTACGGCACCGTGGTGCTGCACACCGCCCCCGAGGCCGCTGCCGGCGGCCCGCTGGCCATCGTGCAGAACGGCGACATGATCGAGCTCAATGTGCCCGAGCGCAAACTGCAGCTGCTCATCAGCGATGAAGAACTCAAAGCGCGCCTGGCCAAGTGGGCCCCCCCCGAGCCGCCGCTCAAGTCGGGGTACTGGAAGCTTTACATCGACCATGTGCTGCAGGCCGACGAAGGCGCCGACCTGGACTTCCTGGTCGGCCAGCGAGGCGCCTTTGTGCCCAAGGACAACCACTGATACCAGAACTGTGCAGGAGCGCGCCCCTGCGCGCGAAAATCGCGAAGACATTCGGCCGCGGAGGCGGCCTCCTACAAAACCTCAACACTTCAGGATCTCAACATGCGCATTCTTGTCACCGGCGGCGCCGGTTTCCTTGGGGCCCGTCTGGCCCGTGAAATCCTCCAACGCGGCCAGCTCTGCGGCCAACCTGTGAAAGAGCTGGTCATCGCCGACCTGTTCCCCGCCCCCGCCGACCTGCAGGCCGACCCGCGTGTCAAAAGCCATGCCGGCCCGATGCTGGAACAGGGCGAGCTGCTGGCCAGCGGCTTCGATGGCGTGTTCCACCTGGCCTCGGCCGTCTCGGGCGAGTGCGAACTGGACTTCGACCTGGGGATGCGCTCCAACCTGGACAGCACACGCTTGCTGCTCGACAGCATCCGCCGCTCGGGCAAAGTTTCGCGCTTCGTATTTGCCAGCTCTGTGGCGGTGTTCGGCCCCTACGCCGACCAGCCCATGCCTGCACTGGTGACCGACACCACCCTGCCCTCGCCACAGACTTCTTACGGCACGCAAAAACTGATGCTGGAATACCTGGTGGCCGACCAGACCCGCAAGGGTTTCATCGATGGCCGCTCGGCCCGCCTGATGACGGTGACGGTGCGTCCAGGCAAACCCAACGGCGCCGCCTCGTCTTTCTTCAGCGGCATCATCCGTGAACCGCTGGCCGGGGTGGAAAGCGTCTGCCCGGTCGATGCCAGCGTGTCACACCCGGTGTCCTCGCCGGGCACCACCATCCGCAGCCTGATCGCCGTGTTCGAGGCCAGCCAGGCCACGCTGGGCAACCGCCTGGCGCTGAACCTGCCGGGCCTGAATGTCACGGTGCAGCAGATGCTGGACGCCCTGGAGAAAGTCGCGGGCAAGGCGGTGCGCAGCCGTGTGCGATTCGAGCGCGACGAACGCATTGCCGGCATCGTCGGCAACTGGGCCCGCGGCGCCAGCAGCGAACGGGCCAACGCCCTGGGCCTGCAAGCCGACAGCTCGTTCGAATCGATCATCGAGCAGTACATCGACGACTGCCGCAAGCAGCCGGGCTATCCCGCCGAAGCCCTCAAGGGCCTGTAAGTCCCAAGGTGCTCAGAAGTGCGTGCTGATGGCGCCGGTGATCCGCGCTTGGTCATCGACCAGCGCCATCCAGCGCCACTTGTCGAAGGTGGTGCAGGGATGCGAAATGCCCAAGGCAATGCGATCACCCACCTGCGGCACGAGGCCCGCCGGATCGAAGCGCATGTGGGCATGCTGATCGCTCAATGCCTGGACCTGCCAGTGTTCTGGCGTCGCTTCAATCAGCCGGCTGCCGCGCGCCGCCCAGCGCACCGGCAGGGGCATGCGCTGGTCAAAGGACACATCGCGCCGGCCGCCGCTGAGCACCGCCAGCCCCGGCTCGGGCACCGACTGCACCAGGGTCCAGATTTCAATGGCGGGCTGCAGGGAATCCTGCAAATGCTCGCGCTGCTCGACCAGCTTCAGAAACTGCGCATAGCGGCCGTGGTCGTGCGTCACATAGCAGCCCGAGCGCAGCACCCCCTGCACCGGGCGGCCCATCGCGTAGCCGGTCAGCAGCGGGATCACCAGATCGAAGATGGCCGAGCCGCCGGCCGTGATGAGCAGTTGATCGTCACCCCACAAGGCTTCGGTATCGATGGCCTGCACCACCGAGCGCACGCGACGCACCAGGGCGCTGACGGCCTCGCTGTCGTGCGCGCTGTCGCAGGTGGCCAGACCGCCTTCGTAACACTCCACCCCGCACAGCCGCGCCACCGGCGAAGCGGCCAGCGCGCGCGCCAGGGCCAGCGCCTGCTCATGCGTGCGGCAGCCGGTGCGAAAACCGTCGGTGCCCAGCTCCAGCAGCGCATCAAAGCGGCGACTGCAGTTGCGGCGCCCTGCCCAGTCTTCGATCATGGCCAGCTGCGCCTGCGAATCCACCAGAAACCACACGCGCGTGCCGGTGTGGCGTGTCAGCAGGGCATGCAGTCCGTCCAGATCGGCATCGGCCAGCACCTGGTTGGCGATGATGCAGCGCTGCGCGCCGGCTTCAAGGGCCAGCTGCAACTGGTGCACCGTGGCCACCGTCATGCCCCATGCGCCAGCCTGCAGCTGCAGGCGAAACAGTTCGGGCGACATCGTGGTCTTGCCGTGCGGTGCCAACTGCACGCCCTTGCGGCGCGCCCAGTCCTGCATCCAGGCCAGGTTGTGCATCAGCGCCGGCTTGCGCAGCGTCGCCAGCGGGTAGGGCATGACGTCATCGAGCACATGCCACTGACGCTCAGCGAAGCCGTCCACTGCCGTGGGTGGGGCCAGCAAGGGGTAGGCCTTGAAGTGGTGGTCGATGTCGAATGCCATGGCCTTTTCTCCAATGGGAAATTCCTGTCTGCAACGATTGTCCTATGAGTCATCCTGCTCCCAGAAGCCTCGATGTGGCCGCGCTCGGCGAAGCCATGCTCGAGTTCAACCAGACCCAGACCGAGCCGCCCCTGTACCTGCAGGGCTTTGGGGGTGACACCAGCAACGCGGCCATCGCTGCCGCACGCGCCGGCGCGCGCGTGGCCTACCTCAGCCGCCTCGGACAAGACCACTGGGGCCACCTGCTGATGCAGCTGTGGGCACGCGAAGGGGTGGACACCCGTGGCATCGTGCGCGATGCGCAGGCGCCCAGCGGCGTGTACTTCGTGAGCCACGACGAACGCGGCCACCATTTCAGCTATGCCCGCGCAGGCTCGGCCGCCAGCCGCATGCAAGCCGCCGATGTGCAGACGCACTGGTCCGGCCTGATCGGCGCCAGCCGCTGGCTGCACCTTTCAGGCATCTCGCTGGCCATCTCGCCTTCGGCCTGCGACGCCGGTTTTGCGGCCATGCACGCGGCGCGGGCGCAGGGCACCCGCATCGCCTTCGACTCCAACCTGCGCCTGTCGCTGTGGCCGCTGGACCGGGCTCGCGCCTGTATCAGCGAGGCGGTGCGGTTGTGCGACCTGTTCCTGCCCAGCCTGGATGACATGAAAGCCCTCACGGGTCTGCACAGCCCCGAAGCGGTACTGGACTGGAGCCATGCCCATGGCGCGCGGCAAGTGGTGCTCAAGCTCGGCGCGGAAGGCGCCATCGTCAGCGAAGATGGCCAACGCACGCGCATTGCACCGCTGAGCGTGCGGGCAGTGGACGCGACCGGCGCCGGCGACTGCTTTGCGGGCAACCTGCTGGCGCGCCTGTGCCGGGGTGACCGCCTGACGCAGGCCGCCCGCTACGCCAACGCCGCAGCCGCCCTGTCGGTACAGGGCCATGGCGCAGTGGCCCCTTTGCCCACCCCTGCGGCCGTGCAGGCCCTGCTGTCAACATGAACCCGCCGTTTCAACGTCCTTTGGTCGCCGTCGACTGGGGCACTTCCGCCTTGCGTGGCGCCCGTTTTGACCCCCAAGGCCGGCGACTGGAACAGCGCCACTTTCCTCGCGGCATCCTCACCGTGGTCCCGGGTGAATTCCCGGCCGTGTTCAAAGAATGCTTTGGCGACTGGATGCAAGACAGCCAAACCCTGTGTCTGCTCTCGGGCATGGTAGGCAGTCGACAAGGCTGGCAGGAAGCAGCCTACTGTCCCTGCCCGGCCGGTTTTGCCGAACTCGGTCAGCACCTGCTGTGGCTGCAGCCGGGACGCCTGGCCATCGTGCCCGGCCTGTCGGTGCAACAGCACGATGGTCTGCCGTTTGCGCAGCACGACGTGATGCGTGGCGAGGAAGTCCAGATCTTCGGCGCACTGTCGCTGGCCGGGGTGCAGGACGCCACCGTGGTCCTGCCCGGCACCCACAGCAAATGGGCGCAGGTGGCACAAGGGCGCATCACCGGCTTTCGCAGCTTCATGACCGGCGAGGTCTTTGCCTTGCTGAGCCAGCACTCCATCCTCTCGCGCACCCTGGTCGCCGACGCGCCCTGGCACGAAGCCACCTTCAGCGATGCCGTGCTGCTGGCCCAACGCACACCCAGCGTGCTCTCCAGCATCTTCGCCACGCGCACGCTGGCCCTGTTCAACACCCTGCCTGCCGAACGGCACCCCAGCTTTCTGTCAGGCCTGCTCATCGGCGAAGAACTGCGCGCCATGCAGGCGCACCACAGCCGCGCGCTGCTGCTGGTGGGCAGTGCAGCCCTCTGCCTCCGTTACCAGTGCGCTCTGCAGGCGCTGGGACTGAATGCACAAAGCCTCGGCGATGAAGCCACCTGGGCCGGCCACCTGACACTGGCGCGCGCACTGCAACGGAACCTCTGAACCCATGAGCACCACACCCGCCCACCTCCTGGCCTCGGGCCTGCAACAGCTGCCCCTGGTGGCCATCCTTCGCGGCCTGACACCCGCAGAAGCCCCGGTCATCGGACATGCATTGACCAGCGCCGGCTTCGTGCTGCTGGAAGTGCCGCTCAACTCGCCCCGGCCACTGGAGAGCATTGCTGCACTGACCTCACAGCACCCCGATTTGCTGATCGGCGCCGGCACGGTGATGAGCGCAGCCGACGTGCGCAATGTGCACGCCGCAGGCGGGCGACTGATCATCTCGCCGCATTTCGATGCCGAAGTGGTGCAGCAAGCCCTGCGCCTGGGCCTGGCATGCATGCCCGGCGTGGCCACGCCGAGTGAGGCGTTTGCCGCCCTCAAAGCCGGGGCACATGCGCTCAAGCTGTTCCCTGCCGAAATGATCGGCCCCGCCGTGGTCAAGGCCCTGCGCGCCGTACTACCCTCCAATGTGCCGCTGTTGCCCGTGGGGGGTGTCAGCCCGGACAACATGGCCGACTGGCGCAAAGCTGGCGCCTCGGGCTTTGGCATCGGCTCGGCGCTCTACAAGCCCGGACAGTCCGTGGCGCAGACCGCGGCGGCGGCCCAGACCTTCGTCCACAGCTGGAGATCGATGGCATGACTTCATCCGTTCTTGAACAATGGCTGGCGCGCGAGCACGAATTGCGCACCCAGCACGCACAGGGTCCGGGCCCGGGTGTGAACGACATCGAGACCGTGCGCGGCAAGACCGGCCTGGAGCTGATGCAGGCAGTGCTGCACGGCACCGGTCACACGCCCACCATCGGCCACACGCTGGACTTTTTGCTGGTCGACGTTTCGCCAGGCCACGCCGTTTTTCAGGGCGCACCGGGCACAGGTCACCTCAACCCCATGGGCACGGTGCATGGCGGCTGGTTCGCCACGCTGCTGGACTCGGCACTGGGTTGCGCCGTCCACAGCCTGATGCCGGCCGGACGCGCCTACACCACGGCCGAACTGAGCGTGAACATCGTCAAGGCGCTGAGCCCCAAGGTGCAGCGCGTGCGCGCCGAAGGCAAAGTTGTCCACTGCGGGCGCCAGCTGGCCACCGCCGAGGCCCGCCTGCTCGGCCCGGATGGCACGCTTTACGCACACGCCACCACGACCTGCCTGGTCTTTGATCTTCCGACACAATCGCGACCATGAGAATCCTCCATACCATGCTGCGCGTCGGCAACCTCCAGCGCTCGATCGACTTCTACACCCAGGTGCTGGGCATGCAACTTCTGCGCACCTCCGAAAACCCGGAGTACAAATACTCGCTGGCCTTTCTGGGCTTTGAAGGAGGAAACCCCGGTCAGGCCGAGATCGAGCTGACCTACAACTGGGGCGTGGAAAGCTACGAGATGGGCACCGCTTACGGCCACATCGCGATCGGCGTGGTGGACGCTTATGCCGCCTGCGAGAAGATCCGCGCCAATGGCGGCAAAGTCACGCGCGAAGCCGGTCCGGTCAAGGGCGGCAGCACCGTGATCGCTTTCGTCACAGATCCTGACGGCTACAAGATTGAATTGATCCAGCGGCCCAGCATGGCCGGCGGCACCGGCCTGAACGGCTGATCAGAGCGCTTCGCCGCGCGGGCCGCGGCCCATGAGCACCTGCACGGCGTCAAAGGCCTTGAGCTGGCCGTCCAGCAATGCGACGACTGCCGCTGTGATTGGCATCTCCACACCCAGCGCCAGCGCGCGCTGGTGCACCGTGCGGGCGCTGTAGACGCCTTCGGCCACATGGCCCAGCGATTCAACCGCCTGTTGCAGCGTGAGGCCCTTCGCCAGCAGCAGACCGACCTTGCGGTTGCGGCTCAAATCACCGGTCGATGTCAGCACCAGATCGCCCAGACCCGACAGCCCCATGAAGGTTTCCGCCTTCGCACCCAACGCCACGCCCAGGCGCGTCATCTCGGTCAGGCCACGCGTGATGAGGGCAGCGCGTGCATTGAGCCCGAGCGACAAGCCGTCGCACAGGCCAGTGGCGATCGCCAGCACATTCTTGACAGCCCCCCCCACCTCGACACCCACAATGTCGTCATTGGCATAGACGCGCAGCGCCGGGCCATGGAAGGCCGCCACCAGCGCATCGCGCACCGTGGCATGCGGGCTGGCGGCCACCAGCGCCGTGGGCTGGCCACTGGCCACCTCTTGCGCAAAGCTGGGACCGTTCAGGGCGCCGGCCCGCAAGGCAGGTGCGACCTGGGCCTGTACCTCGTGCGGCATCAGGCCGGTACCGGCTTCAAAGCCCTTGCACAGCCAGGCCACCGAAGACGGCACAGAGGCCAATGCCATAAGGTTCTGGCGCAGACCGGCCATCGGAGTGGCCACAATGAACAGGTCATCGGCCGCAGCACCTTGGGTGAGCTCGGAGAGGGGACCGCTGAGGATCTGCAGCGCTTCGGGCAAGGGCAGGTCCGGCAGGTAACGTGCGTTGACACGCGCGCTGCGCATCGCATCGGCCTGCTGCGCATCTCGCACATGCAGGCGCACCTCGCGCTCACCCGGCAGCCGGCAGGCGGCAATCGCCAGAGCCGTGCCCCATGCACCGGCGCCGATGAAGGTGATGCGCAGGGTCACGGCCGGGGAAAAATTACTGCGCAGTGGCGCCGGCCTGCTCGGCCTGCTGTTGCTCGTACATGGCCTGGAAATTGATTTCGGCCAGGTGCACGGGCGGGAAGCCGGCGCGGGTGATCAGGTCAGCCATGTTGCCGCGCAGGTAGGGATAGACGATCTGCGGGCAAGCGATGCCCATGATCGGGCCCATCTGGTCTTCGGGCAGGTTGCGGATTTCAAAAATGCCGCCTTGCTTGCACTCGGCCAGAAACACGGTCTTGTCGCCAATCTTGGTGTGCACGGTGGCGGTGACCGCCACTTCGTAGACGCCTTCAGCCGCCGGAGTGGCTTCCACACCCAGCTGGATGTCCACCGTGGGTTGCTGCTGCTCGAGCAGGATGGCCGGCGAGTTCGGTTGCTCCAGGGAAGCCTCCTTGAGGTAGACGCGCTGGATCTGGAACACGGGGGTGGCGTTTTCGGACATGTTTTTTCTTTCGGAAACAAAACCTTTTGCGGGACAGACCGTGAGTGCTGTCCCCAACAAAAAAGACGGCCCGCCAGGGCCGCTACGGAATCTCGAACGAGGCGATTATGCGCGATCCGGATGGCCGCAAACCCCGGCCATCGGCGGTTCAGGCACCCTGCAGCAGCGGCACCAGACCGCCTTTGGCGTCCAGCGCCATCAAATCGTCGCAGCCCCCCACATGGGTGTCGCCGATGAAGATCTGTGGCACGGTGCGGCGGCCGGTGATCTGCATCATGTGTTCGCGCAGCTCGGGCGAGGTGTCCACGCGGATTTCCTCGATCTGCTCCACCCCTTTGGCCTTGAGGACCTGCTTGGCGCGCACGCAGTAAGGACAGACGGCGGTGGTGTACATCTTGACGGCTTGCATGAGGAACTCCTGGACTGTAATCAGGTTTTGGACACGGGCATGCTGGCGGCCTGCCAGGCCTTGAGGCCACCGGCCAGGCTCTGAGCATTTTCATAGCCCAGTTTGCGGGCCACCGAGAGGGCACGGCCCGAGCGGACACCGGCCTGACACACCAGAATCACCGGCGTGGCCTTGTTCTTGACCAGACCTGGCAATTGGCTTTCGAGCTGAGCGAGCGGCACGTTGCGGGCGCCGGCAATGTGCCCGGCGGCATATTCGCCGGGTTCGCACACATCGATCACGACCGCCTTGTCACGGTTCATCAGCTGCACGGCTTGAGCCGGGTTCAGGCCTTTGCCCTGCGAGAGCACGGGCCACAGCAGCGCGCCACCGGAGGTCAGCGCGATCAGGATCAGCATCCAGTTGTCGATCAGAAAACTCACTTGTTTCTTACCTTGTTCAGCTCAAAAAAGGGGCTCCCGTCAGGGAGCCGGCAAGCGCAAATTCTAAAATGCCGGGCAACGCCCTGTTTTCTCTCCTGTTTTTCAACATCGTTTTAGAACCTCAGCCATGTACAAACTTGTCCTGATCCGCCACGGCGAAAGCACCTGGAACCTCGAAAACCGATTCACCGGCTGGACCGATGTCGACCTGACCCCCGTCGGCGTGCAGCAGGCCATGTCGGCCGGCCAGCTGCTCAAGGCCGAGGGCTGGGACTTCGACCTGTGCTTTACCTCGGTGCTCAAGCGGGCCATCCGTACCCTGTGGCTGACCCTGGACGAGATGGACCGCACCTGGCTGCCCGTCATCAAGGACTACCGCTTGAACGAGCGCCACTACGGCGCGCTGCAGGGTCTCAACAAGGCAGACATGGCCAAGCAATACGGTGACGAGCAGGTGCTGATCTGGCGCCGCAGCTACGAC
>CAXRGK010000322.1:0-11009 GCA_964230145.1 Burkholderiaceae bacterium
GCCGAACGCCACTGGGCAATCAGCTGGTGCAGGCCGTCCTGGGTGGTGCTGGCCTTGATGTTCTCGCGCAAGGTGCTGTCGCTGAGCAGCTCGGCAATTTCAGACAGGATTTCCAGGTGCTTCTGGGTCGCCGCTTCAGGCACGAGGAGGAAGATCAGCAGACTCACCGGTTGCTCGTCCGGCGCATCGAATCCAATGGGCTGGGCCAGCGAGAAGACGGCAGCCATCGGGGCCTTGAGCCCCTTGATGCGGCCGTGCGGAATGGCCACGCCATGCCCCAGGCCAGTCGAGCCCAGGCGTTCGCGCGCGAACAGGCTGTCCGTCACCAAGGCGCGGGACAAGCCGTGCAGGTTCTCGAAGAGAAGGCCGGCTTCTTCAAAAGCCCGTTTTTTGCTGGTGGCTTCAACACCAACAAGAACCTGGGCGACAGGCAGGATGGACGCGAGACGATTCATGGTCGAGGGCGGATTATGCACCTGTCGGCCAAGACCGTCCGGAAATCCGTTTTAAAAGCAATATTGGCCCATTGGCCCGAAATAGAAAGAAAAAGGCTGCCGAAGCAGCCTTGTCGCTGGTTGATGCCTCACATCATGCGCTTGGGAGCGTCATGGTGGTGGTCAGTCAGTCGGCTCTTGTGCTTGACCACCTGACGGTCAAGCTTGTCCATCAATTCATCCACCGCCGCATAGAGGTCCTCATGCGCACTTTCGGCGAACAGATCATTGCCCTTCACGTGAATGTTGCATTCGGCACGCTGGCGCTTTTCCTTCTCCTTTTGCTTTTCGACCGTCAACAGCACTTTGACATCGACGACCTGGTCGAAATGCCGGGTGATCCGATCAAGCTTGCCTGTCACATAACTGCGCAGGGCGGGTGTGACTTCAAGATGGTGACCGCTGATCGTCAGGTTCATACGAAAGCCTCCTGTAACACGTATTGAGGATGCCGCCTCTCTAGGCGGACCAGACAGCCGACCCAGGCTGGAAACGGCTGTTGGGACCACTATGCGCCCGCCCGGTCCCAAAGGCAAGGGGGATAGCACAAACCCCGGGATTTCCACGGGCGCTGCTTGGCAGGCCGTCCCCCGACTGCTATGGTGCCAAGGTCTGCACTGCCCGGATCCGCATCCGCCCGCGCCCAGAACTGTCACACAGGCATGGCCCAATGCCTGTCGGAGCCGCCTGACATCGCAGATGCGATAATCCGCCAACCCCATTTACGGAGTCCTTGTCATGGAAAGCTACCCGAGTCGGTAGCTTTCGGACGCCTGAGCATCTGCCGACGTTCGAAAGCACCGCAACCCTGCCGCCCCTTTTGAACCTTTGGCTTTCGGCCCTCATGGAGCCCCGACATGCTCAACATCTTCACCCTCGTCAACGGCCGCCTGTTCCAGGAAGAAATCGAATCCCTGGAAGAATTGTCTCGCTTTCATCCGGTCTGGGTCGACCTGGAATCGCCTACCGTTGAAGAAAAACGCTGGATCAAGCAGTACTACGGCCTGTCCATTCCCGAAGACGCGATGGACGAGGACATTGAGGAATCGGCCCGCTTCTACGAAGAAGACAACGGCGAGCTGCACATCCGTTCGGACTTCCTGATCGCCGACGAGGACGAGCCGCGCACCGTGCGCTGCGCCTTCATCCTCAACCAGCACAACACCGACCTCAAAAGCCGGGGGGTGCTGTTTTCAATCCACGATGAAGACGTACCCGTGTTCCGCTTGTTGCGCATGCGCGCCCGTCGCGCGCCTGGCCTGATCGAAGACGCGAAGGAGGTGCTGCTCAAACTGTTCGACGCGGATGCCGAGTATTCGGCCGACACGCTCGAAGGCATTTACGACGAGCTGGAGAAAGCCAGCAAACTGGTGCTCTCGGGCGATGTCACCGACGAACTGGCTGGCGAGGTACTGGGCGCGATTGCGCGCCAGGAAGACCTGAACGGCCGCATCCGCCGCAACGTGATGGACACCCGCCGCGCCGTCAGCTTCATGATGCGCTCCAAGATGCTCAACGCCGAGCAGTTCGAGGAGGCACGACAGATCCTGCGCGACATCGATTCGCTCGATTCGCACACCGCCTTCCTGTTCGACAAGATCAACTTCCTGATGGATGCCACCGTCGGCTTCATCAACATCAACCAGAACAAGATCATCAAGATCTTTTCGGTCGCCAGCGTGGCCTTGCTGCCGCCGACGCTGATCGCGAGTCTGTACGGCATGAACTTCCAGTACATGCCCGAACTGACACAAGTCTGGGGCTACCCCTACGCGCTGGCACTGATGGTGGCCAGCGCGGTGGTACCGATGTGGTACTTCCGTCGGCGGGGTTGGCTGAAGTAAGTCAGCGCGCCAGCCAGGCCGACAGCATGCCCAGGCTGTAGCGGCTGGCCACGGATCGGATGAATCGGCTGAAGTCGGCATGGGCATCGTCGTCAGCCCGGTCCGAAACCGTGCGCAGCGCGGCAAAAGGGACACCGTAGTCAGCACAGACCTGCGCCACAGCAGCCCCTTCCATTTCCACCGCCAACGCTTCGGGCAGGGCCTGCTGCAGGGCCCGGCATTCGGACGTGGTCGAGACAAAACGGTCGCCACTGGCGATCAGGCCGGTGTGCAAGCGTGGCGAATGCAGCGCAAATTCGGCCACCGCAGCATCCCCCACATGGGCCGCCACCTGCGCCAGCACCTGTTGCGCAGCCAGGGCCAGCCCTCGCGAGAGAGCGGGATCGGTTGCAAATCGACTGCGGCCGTACAACGGCACCTCGTGCCGCGGGAACAGCGGAGAGGCATCCATGTCGTGCTGCACAAAGCTGTCCGCCAGCACCACATCGCCCACGCGAACCCCGGGGCCGACACCGCCCGCCACACCCGTGAACACGATCTGCTGAACACCAAAGCGCTCGATCAGCGCCGTGGCCGTGGTCGCCGCCGCCACCTTGCCGATCCGCGAAAGCACCACCACCACCGAACGCCCCTGCCAGTGCCCCAGCCAAAAGTCTCGCCCGGCCACAGTCACGCGTTGCTCGTCAGGCATGGCCTCCAGCAGCAAGACCAACTCCTCGTGCATGGCACTCATCAAACCGATCGGGGCGGCAGGGGACATGGGCAACTCCAAAAAAAAGCGGCCACTGCAGGGCCGCTTGCGAGTTTAGCCAGCAAGGCTCAGCTGGCGGTGCGCAACTCCCGCCGCAGGATCTTGCCGACCGGCGTCTTGGGCAGTTCGCTCCTGAACTCCACCAGGCGCGGCACCTTGTAAGCGGTCAACTTGTCACGACAGAAGTCCTGAATCTGCTCGGCCGTCAGTGCCGGGTCCTTGCGCACCACCACCAGCTTGACGGCCTCACCGGTCTTTTCATCAGGCACGCCGATGGCGGCACATTCGAGCACACCCGGGCAAGCAGAGGCCACATCCTCCACCTCGTTGGGGTAGACGTTGAAGCCACTGACCAGGATCATGTCCTTCTTGCGGTCCACGATCTTGAAATACCCGCGCCCGTCCATGATGCCGATGTCGCCCGACTTGAAATACCCGTCGGCGGTCATGACCTTCGCGGTTTCATCGGGGCGCTGCCAGTAACCGGCCATCACCTGCGGCCCTTTGATCGCGATCTCGCCTGCTTGACCCTGCGGCACGTCCTGCCCGTCGTCGTCCACGATCTTCATCCAGGTGCTGGGCAAAGGGACACCGATGGTGCCGGTGAACTCCTTGCTGGTGGGCGGATTGCAGCTGGCCGAGGGGCTGGTCTCGGACAGGCCGTAGCCTTCGCAGATGGGGCAACCGGTCTTTTCCAGCCAGAGCTTGGCCACGCTGCTGGTGACCGCCATGCCGCCACCCACCGACACCTTCAGGTTGGACCAATTGACCTTGCCGAAATCCGGATGGTGGGCCAGCCCGTTGAAAAGGGTATTGACCGCAGGAAAGCTGTGGAAAGTGTGCCTGGACAGCTCCTTGAGCACGGCCGGCAAATCACGCGGATTCGGGATCAGGATGGTCTTGCCGCCTGTGCGCATCGACAGCATCATGTTCACCGTGAACGCGAAGATGTGGTAGAGCGGCAGCGCGCACACCGAGGTGGGCTGCTCATTGGCGGGCACCCGCTTCATGACCGGATCGTTCCAGGCCTCGGACTGCAGCACATTGGCAATCACGTTGCGGTGCAACAGCACGGCACCCTTGGACACGCCTGTGGTGCCGCCGGTGTATTGCAACAAGGCAATGTCCTGCGGTCCCAGCACCGGCCGGGTCAAGGGCAGTTTGCGACCATGGGCCAACGCCTCGTTGAAGCGCACCGCCTGCGGCAGATTGAACGGCGGCACCAGCTTCTTGACCTTGCGCACCACGTGGTTGACCACGGCCCCCTTGAGCCAGCCCAGGCGGTCGCCCATGCTGGCCAGCAACACGTGCTGCACCGACGTGCTGGCGATGCATTTCTCCAGCGTGGCCGCAAAGTTCTCGATGATGACAATCGCCTTGGCGCCTGAATCCTTGAGCTGGTGCTCCAGCTCACGTGCCGTATACAGCGGGTTGACGTTGACCACCACATAGCCGGCACGCAGCACGGCCGCCACCGTCACCGGGTATTGGGGCACATTGGGCATCATGATCGCCACGCGATCGCCTTTGACCAGACCCAAGGACTGCAGCCAGGCGGCCAGGGCCTGGCTGTCTTCGTCGGTCTGTCGGTAACTGATGGATTTGCCCATGAAGCTGTAGGCCGTGCGGTCGGCATACCGGGCAAAACTTTCTTCCATCAAAGCCACCAGCGAGGGGTACTGGTCGGGATCGATGTCGGCGGGCACGCCTTCGGGATAGCTGCCAAGCCAGATACGTTTGGAGGGCGTAACAGTTGTTTGCATGCACTTCAGTCTACCCGAGTGCTGACAGAAAACTGACTGAGAAAGATCAGGGTTTTCGCGGGCAGGACCGTGAAAAAGGGGCCTCTTGCAAGCCCCTGTCTGGTGCAACCATGCCTTGGTCTAGCCCTTCAAGGCCACCAGCACTTCGTCGAGCATCTTCTTGGCGTCGCCAAACAGCATGCGGTTGTTGTCCTTGTAGAACAGCGGGTTATCGACGCCCGCATAACCGCTGGCCATGGAACGCTTCATCACGATGCTGGTGCGAGCCTTCCAGACTTCGAGCACCGGCATGCCGGCGATCGGGCTGGTCGGATCGTCCTGCGCGGCGGGGTTCACGATGTCGTTGGCGCCAATCACCATGGCCACATCGGTGTCACCGAAGTCCTCGTTGATCTCGTCCATCTCCAGCACGATGTCGTAAGGTACTTTGGCTTCGGCCAACAGCACGTTCATGTGGCCCGGCATGCGGCCAGCCACCGGGTGGATGCCGAAGCGCACGGTCACGCCCTTGTCGCGCAAGGTCTTGGTGATCTCGTTGACCGTGTGCTGGGCCTGTGCCACCGCCATGCCGTAGCCGGGCACGATGATCACGCTCTTGGCCTCGCGCAGCAGCTCGGCCGTCTCGGCGGCGCTCACCGGCACCACCTCGCCCTGCGGCTCGGCCGCAGCGCCATCGGCCTTGGGTGCAGGCGCGCCGGCACCGCTGCCAAAGCCCCCGGCGATCACGCTGATGAAGTTGCGGTTCATCGCATTGCACATGATGTAGGACAGGATGGCGCCCGACGAGCCGACCAGCGCACCCGTGACGATCAGCAGATCGTTGCTGAGCATGAAGCCGGTGGCGGCAGCGGCCCAGCCGGAGTAGCTGTTGAGCATGGACACCACCACCGGCATGTCCGCACCGCCGATGGCCATGACCATGTGGATGCCGAACAGCAGCGCGATCACAGTCATCACGATCAGCGGCGTCATGCCGCTTTGCACGTCGTGCGCGTTCAGGAACTCGCGGCCGAACCCGATCACCACCAACAGGGCCACCAGGTTGAGCCAGTGACGCGCCGGCAGCAACAGGGGCTTGCCGCCGATCTTGCCGTTGAGCTTGCCAAAGGCGATCAGCGAGCCGGAGAAGGTGACTGCACCGATCAGGATGCCGACGTAGATCTCGACCTCGTGGATGGCTTTTTCAGCGCCCTGGTACTGGATCGAGGTGTCCACATAGCTGGCAAAGCCCACCAGACAGGCCGCCAGACCCACCAGACTGTGCATCAAGGCGACCAGCTCGGGCATCTGGGTCATCTTGACCGTCTTGGCGGCATACAGGCCGACGCTGCCACCGATCAGCAGCGCGCCGATGATCCATGGGATGCCGGCAGCGGCCACACGTGGCCCGACAATGGTGGCCAGCACGGCCAGCGCCATGCCAACAACGCCGTAGAGGTTGCCGCGGCGCGAGGTTTCCGGGTTGGACAAGCCACCCAGACTGAGGATGAAGAGAATGGCGGCGCCGAGGTAGGCGGCCGTGGCCAGGCTGGAAGTCATGGGCGTCTCTTTTCTTTTGAATCTTTGATCGGTCGGGAACAGCGCGAAGTCCTGCCCCCAGAGTCCTTTTCATCGCTTGGAGACAGAGCTGAAGCTCTTTCCCCAAAGACATTTATTTGCGGAACATATCCAGCATGCGACGGGTCACGGCAAAGCCACCAAACATGTTGATGGCGGTCAGCACAATGCCGGCAAAGGCCAGCCACTGGATCAGCGCATCGGGTCGTCCGTTGGTCCCGGCCTCTGGCGGCAGGATCTGCACCAGCGCGCCAATCACGATGATGCTGGAGATGGCATTGGTCACGCTCATCAGCGGCGTGTGCAGCGCAGGCGTCACGTTCCACACCACCATGTAACCGATGAAGCAGGCCAGCACGAATACGGTGAAGTGGCCGAGGAAGGCAGCCGGAGCCCAGGCGCCAATGGCCCAGAAGGCCAATGCGCCAAGACCGAACACGATGGCCAGCGTTTTGGCGGGCATCGGACCGCTGCTGCCGTGGCCGTGTGCGCTTTTCTTTTCAACCGCCGCCACCGGTTTGGCGGCGGGCTTGGGCGCGGCAGGGGCCAGCGGGGGCGCGGGCCAGGTGATCTCGCCGTCCTTGATCACCGTGAGGCCCCGGATCGCGTCGTCCTGCATGTTGACGTTGATCTGGCCGTCCTTGGTCTTGCACAGCTCCTCGGTCAGGCGGAACAGGTTGGTGCCGTAGAGCGTGGACGACTGGCGCGCCATGCGCGAGGCCAGATCGGTGTAACCGACGATGGTCACGCCGTGCTTGACCACGGCTTTGCCGGGTTCGGTCAGTTCGCAGTTGCCGCCCTGCTCGGCCGCCATGTCCACGATCACGCTGCCAGGCTTCATGCTCTTGACCATCTCGGCGGTGATCAGGCGCGGCGCGGGTTTGCCGGGGATAAGCGCGGTGGTGATGATGATGTCGCACTCCTTGGCCTGCTGCGCGTACATCTCGCGTTGCGCGGCCTGGAAGCCTTCGCTCATGACCTTGGCGTAACCGCCGCCGCCCGAGCCTTCCTCTTCGTAATCAACCTTGACGAACTCACCACCGAGCGAGACCACCTGATCGGCCACCTCGGCGCGGGTGTCGTTGGCGCGCACGATGGCGCCCAGGCTGGCGGCCGCGCCAATCGCGGCCAATCCGGCCACACCGGCACCGGCAATGAAGACCTTGGCCGGCGGCACCTTGCCTGCGGCCGTGATCTGGCCGTTGAAAAAGCGGCCAAAGGCATTGGCCGCCTCGACCACGGCACGGTAGCCACTGACGCCAGCCATCGAGGTCAGCGCGTCCATCTTCTGGGCGCGGCTGAGCGTGCGCGGCAGACAGTCAATCGCCAGCACGGTCACCTTCTTGGCGGCCAGCTGCTGCATCAGCTCGGGGTTCTGGGCCGGCCAGACAAAGCCGATCAGGGTCTGGCCTGCGCGCATCAGCGCCACTTCGTCGGCGGTGGGCGGGCGCACTTTGAAGACGATGTCGCTCCCGCTCCAGAGTTCGGCAGCGCTTGGCACAATGCCGGCACCGGCTGCGGCATACGCGTCGTCAGACAGGTCGGCCAACTCGCCAGCACCCCGCTCCACCGACACGTCAAAGCCCAGCTTCACCAGCTTGGACACCACATCGGGAACGGTAGCGACTCGTTTCTCGCCGGGGAAAATCTCTCGCGGCACGCCTATGCGCATGGTGCTGTCTCCTGCTGTTATTTGAACCATCGGGACCATCCCGTGAAGTACCGACAAAACTGTCAATGTGCGCACATTGTGACAAAGTTCAACCACCTGGCCGGTCATTTGTGTGTCAGACGCGCCCGCCGGGCGGCCCATGGTTTTCCGGATAATCGCCCGATGGACACACGCTGGAAACCGAACGTCACCGTCGCCGCGATCATTGAAAAAGATGGCCGCTACCTGCTGGTGGAAGAAGAAACCGCTGAAGGCCTGCGCCTGAACAACCCAGCTGGCCATCTGGATCCGGCCGAATCACCGGTGCAGGCTTGCGCCCGCGAGGCGCTGGAAGAAACCACCCACCTGTTCACCCCCACGCACCTGGTGGGGGTCTACATGTCGCGCTTCCAGCGCGAGAGCACAGGCGAAGACGTGACCTACCTGCGGCTGGCTTTCTGCGGTGATCTGGGCGACGTGCAGCCCGGTCGTCAGCTGGACAGCGGCATCGTGCGCACCGTGTGGATGACGCCAGACGAGGTCCGTACGAGCCAGTCACGCCACCGCAGCCCCTTGGTGCTGCGCTGCATAGAAGACCATCTGGCCGGCCAAAGGCACGGTCTGGAACTGATTTACACCGATGCCAGCGTCTGCGAACTCGGTCCCCTGCAAGCATGAACCTCCTTCCCGACCTGGCCCCCCTGACCGGCCTGGCCGCCTTCGCCGCAGGCGTGCTCAACGCCATTGCCGGAGGCGGCAGTTTCCTCACCTTTCCCGCTCTGGTGTTTGCCGGTGTGCCGCCAGTGGCCGCTAACGCCACCAGCGCCATCGCCGTCAGCCCCGGCTATCTGGGCAGCACCCTGGGCTTCAGGCCCGAATTGCGCAGCTTGCCGGCCACCCTGCTCTGGCGCGAAACCGGCATCGCCGCTCTCGGCGGCCTGCTGGGCGCGGGACTGCTGCTGGTCACGCCGGCCAAGGTCTTTGCAGGCATCGTGCCCTGGCTGTTGCTGCTGGCCACAGTCTTGTTCGCGCTCGGACCTCGCATCGCGCGGCTCAGCGGCGGCGCGGGGCACCCGCGCTGGCGGCTGCCGGGTCTGCTGGGCGTGTCCATCTATGGCGACTATTTCAATGGCGGCCTGGGCATTCTTTTGATGGCGCTGTACACCCTCTCGGGCGAATCCCGTCTGAACACGGTCAACGCACTGAAAAACCTCAACTCTTTCGTGCTGTCGCTGTTGTCGGTGGTCGCTTTTGCGGCGGCTGGCGCCATTGTCTGGCCGCAAGCCGTGTGGATGATGCTGTGGGCCACCGCTGGCGGCTGGGCGGGGGCGCATCTGGCCAAACGCCTGCCAGTGAAGTGGGTGCGCTGGCTGGTGATCGCTACGGGCGTGGTGATGAGCGCGGTGTTCTTCAACCGGGCCTGAAACGGGCTCGCGCCTTACTGCACAGGCACCTTGACCCCGGCGGCCACCTGGTCGAGCCTGGCCTTCTCGGTCAGCACTTTGGCCACATAACCGCCGTCTTCGGTGACGGCGTCACCGCCCAGATAAAAACGCAGGCCGGCTTCGACCGAGCCCCCCTTGAGCTTGATGGCGTCGGCCAGCACCGCGGCACCGACGCGCAGGTTCACCACCGGATCGAACGCCGTTTCGCTGCCGCCATAGGCCTCGAAACGCCGGGCGTGGATGCCGCCCATGACCTGCATCAAGCCTTGCGCGCCGGCGTGACTCTGAACATAAGGGTGAAAGCTCGACTCGATGGCCATGACCGCCAGGATCAGATGGGCGGGCAACTTGACCTTGGGGGCCACTTCGTAGGCCTCCACCACCAGCGCCGCCACGGGTTCGGGCGCCACACGGTATTTGCTGCCCAACCATTCAGCCACCGCCGCCTGCGCCGGAGGCAATGCAGACAAATCCACTGCCGTGGCCCGTTCGGCCGCGTTTTCAGGCAACCAGGACACCAACACATTGCGCTCGCGCAGCCAGTTGAACACCGCGCTCTCTGCTGCATTGAGCCAGGCCGGTTGCCACCACAGGGCCAGCACCAATGCGGCCGCCGCCAGCCCCAGCATGGCCAGGCTGCTGTGGGTGACCAGAAACAGGCCCCGCGTGATGTCGGTCATCAGCAGAGCCAGCCGTTGTCGCCAGATGCTGGAGTGGTTCATGGTGCCGGGATTATCCCCAAAGCCCATGCCCAGGTCTTTCGAGCCCACAGGCATGCACCCGGCCCGACAGGGATAATCCGCAGATGTCTTCCAGAACCCGTGTGGTCGTCGGCCTGTCCGGCGGCGTCGATTCCGCCGTGAGTGCGCACCTGCTCAAACAGCAGGGTTACGAGGTCGTGGGCATCTTCATGAAGAACTGGGAAGATGACGACGACAGCGAATACTGCTCCTCCAACATCGACTTCGTCGACGCGGCGGCCGTGGCCGACGTGATCGGTATCGAGATCGAGCATGTCAACTTCGCGGCCGACTACAAGGACCGCGTGTTCGCCGAATTCCTGCGCGAGTACCAGGCCGGGCGCACGCCCAACCCCGACATCCTGTGCAACGCCGAAATCAAGTTCAAGTCCTTTCTGGACCACGCCATGCGTCTGGGCGCCGAAAAGATCGCCACCGGGCATTACGCCCGCGTCCGCTGCGTTGCAGCCGACACGGGCGAGCCCCTTGGGCAGGATGGAACCTCCCGCGCGGCCGCGCGGGATGGCGCCCGCGTGCGATACGAGCTGCTCAAAGGGCTGGACCCGTCGAAGGACCAGAGCTATTTTCTGCACCGTCTGAACCAGGCGCAACTGAGCAAAACGCTGTTTCCGGTGGGCGAGCTGCACAAGACCGAGGTGCGCCGTATCGCTGAAGAAATTGGTTTGCCCAACGCCAAAAAGAAAGACTCCACCGGCATCTGCTTCATTGGCGAGCGGCCTTTCCGCGAGTTTCTGAACCGCTAC
>CAXRGK010000323.1:0-6215 GCA_964230145.1 Burkholderiaceae bacterium
GGTCTGACCAGCGCGATCACGAACTTTCCTTGAGCTCGATGGTGGCCATCAGCCCGCCTTGGGCATGGTTGAACACGCGAAACTTGCCGCCCATGCGCTCGATGGCCCGTTCCACAATCGCCAGCCCCAGGCCGGAGCCCATGGCCGCGGTGCGCGCTGCGTTGCCCCGGTAAAACGGCTGGGTCAGGTGTTCCAGTTGCTCTTGCGGCACACCCGGACCCTGGTCCCGGATGCGCAGCATGGCCAGTCCCCGGCGTGTCTGGGCTTCGATCTCGACGTGGCTGATGCCATCCTCAAAGCTCTGGCCGTAGCGGCGGGCGTTTTCCAGCAGATTGGACACCACGCGACCGAGCTCCACCGGATCGGCGATGACTTGCAGGTCTTCCGGCACATGGACCTGGATGTCCATGCGCGAGGCGCCGCGAAACGGTGTGATGCATTTGCTGATGATCGGTGCCAGCAGCACGGGTTCCAGCTCCGTGTGGTCGGGGCGCGCGTAGCCGAGGAATTTGTCGATGATGTCGTCGAGCTGGTCGATGTCTGCGGCCATGGCCTGCTGTGACTCCGGGTCGGGCACGCTCAGCTCCGTTTCGAGTCGCAGGCGGGCCAGCGGCGTGCGCAAGTCATGCGAGATGCCAGCCAGCATGAGGGTACGTTCTTCTTCGACCTTGGCCAGTCGTTCGGCCATGCGGTTGAAGCCTGCATTGACTTCGCGGATTTCAGGGGTGTTGACTTTTTCATCGAGCGCCGCTCCCCTGTAGCGGCCTTCGCGCACGCGACTGGCCGCCAGCGACAGCTGCTTGAGTGGGTGGTTGATCCGGGCTGTGATGGCTGCAGCGCCGATCAACGACAGACCTGCGGCCAGCGCCAGCCAGACCAGCCAGGAGGTGTTGCTCAGCGGTCGCAGGCGTTCGGGGTCCATCTGCAGCCAGTAGCTGTCGCGTTCGATCCGGAAGCCCACCCACAACCCGTGATTGCCATTGACGCTGGAGGCCACCACCGTGTCCGGCCCCAGTCGTTCGATCAGGGTCTCTGCCAGACGGGTTTCCAGTGAGGATTCGCCAAAGGGGCGCACGCGGTCGCCTGGCTCCCGGATCACCAGCTGGACATCTTCTTCATCGGCGAGCGATTTGAGCAACGAAACGCGGGCAATGGCGTCGGTGTGGATCAGGGCGTTGCGTGTGAGGTTCACCACAGTGGCAATCTGGTGAGCGTTGCGCAAGACACGCGGTTCGTATTCCTGAGTGCGAAACAGCATCAGCCACACCACAGTGCTGCACAGCATCAGCAGGCTCAGCAGGATGAAGGTGCGCCAAAACAGGCTCAGCCCCCGCAGGGGCTGAGTGTGCGAGTGGCGGGAAGCGGCCGATGCCACGTCACGCTGCTCCATCCGGTACGAAAACATAGCCCACGCCCCAGACGGTCTGGATGATCTTGGGGTTGGCCGGATCGGTTTCGATCAGTTTGCGCAGGCGAGAAACCTGGACGTCCAGGCTGCGGTCAAAAGGCTCAAACTCCCGTCCACGGGCCAGCTGCGCCAACTTGTCTCGGCTCAGTGGCTGGCGCGGATGGCGGGCCAGCACTTTGAGCATGGCGAACTCGCCGGTGGTCAGGGCGACGTCCTTGCCCGCTTTTTTCAGTGAGCGCGCGCCAAGGTCGAACACGAAGTCGCCAAAGCTGATGATCTCCTGGTCATTGCCTGGAGCACCGGGGGCCTCCTGCAAGGGCCGACGGCGCAGCACGGCGTGGATGCGGGCCAGCAGTTCCCTGGGGTTGAAGGGCTTGGCCAGGTAGTCGTCGGCGCCGATTTCCAGGCCGGCGATGCGGTCCACATCTTCGCCTTTGGCCGTCAGCATGATGATCGGCACCTTCTGGCCTTCCTCGCGCAGACGGCGGCAGATGGTCAGGCCGTCTTCGCCAGGCAGCATGAGGTCAAGCACCAGCAGGTCCACGCTTTCGCGTTGCATGATGCGCGTCAGCGCCCGCGAGTCTTCGGCCATGAGCACATCGAAGCCTTCCTGGGACAGGAAGCGGCGCAGCAGGTCGCGAATGCGGGTGTCGTCATCGACGATGACGATCTTGTCGAGGCGATGGGTGTTGGTCATGTTGCACAGCTTATTGCGCGACCCAGCCACCGTCCATGTTCCAGGCCACACCACGCACATTGTTGGCGGCGGGTGAGCAGAAGAAGACGGCCAGCTGGCCCAATTCTTCGGGGGTGGTGAATTGCATGGACGGCTCTTTCTCGCCCAGCAGCACTTTTTTGGCTTCTTCGTTAGAGACGCCCAGCGCGGCGGCTTTGGCATCCACCTGTTTCTGCACCAGCGGGGTCAGCACCCAGCCTGGGCAGATGGCGTTGCAGGTGATGCCGGTGGTGGCGTTCTCCAGAGCGGTGACCTTGGTCAGACCCACCACACCGTGTTTGGCGGCCACATAGGCCGATTTTTCGGCCGAGGCCACCAGGCCATGCACCGAGGCCACGTTGATGATGCGGCCCCAGTTCGCGGCTTTCATGGCGGGCAGGGCCAGGCGCGTGGCGTGGAAAGCGCTGGTGAGGTTGATGGCGATGATGGCGTCCCAGCGCTCGACCGGGAACTCCTCGATGCGGGCCACATGCTGGATGCCAGCGTTGTTGACCAGGATGTCCACGCGGCCGAAGGTGTCGGCGGCGAACTTCATCATGGCCTCGATCTCGCCGGCCTTGCTCATGTCGGCGCCGTGGTAGGCCACCTTCACGCCCAGGGCTGCGATTTCGGCTTTCGGACCATCCGCGTCACCAAAGCCGTTGAGGACGATGTTGGCGCCCTGTGCTGCCAGTGCCTTGGCGATGCCCAGTCCGATCCCGCTGGTTGACCCCGTCACGAGGGCCGTTTTGCCTTTGAGCATGCTGTCTTCTCCGTATCTATTACGATGATGAAAAATCCATTATGACCGGACTGCCAGAGCCTCTGGCTGGCGCCTCCGGCTGATTGTTTCTGTTTGTGATCCCCGTCATGTTGCAGCCCCGTCTTGAATCCCTGATCTGCCCCCATCCTCAGGGGCAGCACCGCATGGCCTGGTGGTCATGGGGGGATGCCACGGCCGAGCACGTGGTGGTGTGCGTGCATGGCCTGACGCGACAAGGACGCGACTTTGACCGGCTGGCCACGGCGCTGGTGGAGCAGTCCAAGGGCAAGCTCCATGTAATCTGCCCGGATGTGGCCGGTCGCGGCCACAGCGACTGGCTGCCTCAGCCTGCGCTCTACCAGATTCCCCAATACGCGTCCGACATGCTGAGCCTGCTGGCCGAGTTGCACCAGCGCTCACCGATCCGCACCCTTGACTGGGTGGGGACCAGCATGGGGGGAGTGATCGGCATGGTGCTGGCTGGCCAGCCCAAGCTGCCCTTGCCCGTGTCAATTCGACGCCTGCTTCTCAACGACGTCGGTCCGTCCATCACCTGGGCTTCCATCGAGCGCATGCAGCAGTTCGTGGGGCGCTTTGAACCCATGCCCAACCTGGTGGCGGCGGCCGCCGAGATGCGGCGCCTGTCATCGGGTTTCGGTCCTGTGCCAGAGGACATCTGGCTGGAGCTGTGCTCACACATGGTGCGCCAGCTCCCCGATGGCCGGTTGACCTTTCATTACGACCCAGCCATTGGCGAGCCGATCCGTGCGCTCACGCAGGAGGCGGCGCAGGCGGCAGAAGCAATGATCTGGGGGCTGTACGATCAGATCCGGGCGCAGGTGTTGCTGGTTCGCGGCATGGAGTCCGATTTGCTGACGCAAGCCACGGCACAGGCCATGACGCAACGCGGCCCGCATGCCCAACTGGTTCAATGGCCCGGCGTGGGCCATGCCCCGACGCTGACAGACCCGCGACACATCGCCGAAGTGGCGGGTTTCTTGCTTGGCGCTTCGTCATGAGTCACATGAGCAGTTTCCCATCGGCATCGCCCGCTGTTTTACAGGCCACGGCCACCCCGCACCTGGCGCAAGGCACACTGGAGCGTGCCCGTGTGTTTGCCCGCGCGCTGATTGAAAGCGAGCAACTCGATACCGGCGAGAACGTCTGGCAACACGCCGATGCGGTAGCCACGATTCTGGCTGGCATTGGCGGTTCCGAGGAAATGCAGGCGGCTGCCTATCTGGTGTACACCTGTGCGCATCTGAACAAGCCGCAAGAGGTGATCGCCAAGGCATTTGGCGAGAACCTGGCGCAATTGGCCCTGCAGACCAACCAGCTGCTGCACCTGCAGCGCTTGTCACGCGCTGCAGCCAGTTCTGCCCAGATCATCGACGACCCCAAACTCCAGACGGAGAACGTGCGCAAGATGCTGCTGGCGTTTTCACGCGATCTGCGCGTGGTGATGCTGCGGCTGGCCTCGCGCATGCAGACCTTGCGCCACTATGCGGCCAGCAAGCTGCCGGTGCCGGTCGCGCTGGCTCGCGAATCCCTCAATGTGTTTGCGCCGCTGGCCAATCGTCTGGGCATCTGGCAGATCAAGTGGGAGCTGGAAGACCTGTCCTTCCGGTTTCTGGAACCGGACACTTACAAACAGATCGCTCGTCTGCTCGATGAAAAACGCACCGAACGCGAGCAGTACATGGTGGCGCTCTGCCAGCGCCTGTCGCAGGCCCTGGCCGCGCAGGGCATCGCAGCGCAGGTGAGCGGTCGACCCAAGCACATCTACAGCATCGTCAAGAAAATGCGGGGCAAGTCGCTGCCGTTCGAGCGGGTGTTCGATATCCGGGCCTTGCGCGTGGTGGTACCCGAGGTGGCCGATTGTTACCAGACCCTGAGCTGGGTCCACGAACAGTTCACGCCCATTCCCGAAGAGTTTGACGACTACATCGCCCGACCCAAGGCCAACGGCTACCAGTCATTGCACACCGTGGTGCGCGACACCGATGGCCGGCCCATCGAGATCCAGATCCGCACCCAGGCCATGCACGACCATGCCGAGCATGGTGTGGCCGCCCATTGGGCTTACAAGGAGGCGGGCACCAAAGGCTATGCCGGCGTGAGCGCGAGCAGCGCCTACGACGCCAAGATCGCGGTGTTGCGCCAGCTGCTCGCCTGGGAGCGTGATCTGTCGGGCACGGTGGCCGACAAGGGCTTGTTTGACGATCGCATTTATGTGCTCACGCCCGATGCGGCCATCGTGGAGTTGCCGCAGGGAGCCACGCCGCTGGACTTTGCCTACACGATCCACACCAGCCTGGGGCACCGCTGCCGCGGTGCCAAGGTCGATGGCGTCATGGTGCCACTCAATACACCGCTGGCCAATGGACAGACCGTGGAAATCACGGCCATCAAGGAAGGCGCCCCCTCGCGCGACTGGCTCAATCCGGAGCTGGGTTTTCTGGCCAGCAACCGGGCGCGCAACAAGGTGCGTTCGTGGTTCAACGCACAGATCAGCGCGGAACACATTGCCCGCGGGCGTGAAGCGGTTGAAAAGCTGCTGCAGCGTGAAGGTCGGACGGCCATCAAGCTCGAAGATCTGGCTGCACAGCTGGGCTTCAAGTCGGCCGATGGCTTGTTCGAGGTGGTGGGCAAGGATGAATATTCCCTGCGCAACATCGAAGTGCTGCTGAACCCGCCCGAGCCTGCACCGACAGCCGACGAAATGGTGCTGCGCCGCTCTACGCGAGGCAGTCGCCAGAAATCTGCTTCTGGCGTGCTGGTGGTGGGCGTGGACTCGCTGCTCACGCAGCTTTCGCGCTGCTGCAAGCCAGCCCCGCCCGATCCGATTGCAGGCTTTGTCACGCGCGGCAAAGGCGTCAGCATCCACCGTCAGGACTGCAGCAACTTCCGCGAATTGGCCACACGCGCGGCCGAGCGGGTTATCGAGGTGCGCTGGGGTGAGCGCAAGGCCGGGCCCGATGCGGCCGTGTACCCGGTGGACATCGCCGTGGAAGCCATGGACCGTCAGGGTTTGCTGCGCGATATATCCGAGGTTTTTTCCAAGGAGAAGATCAACGTCACGGGTGTCCAGACGCAGTCGATCAAGGGCATGGCCTACATGACCTTCACGGTGGAAACGCCCGACGCGGGCTTGTTGCCCAGGGTGCTGAGCAGCCTCAAGGCTGTAAAAGGCGTGCGCAATGCCAGAAGGCGTTGAAAATCCTGCTACAATGCAAGGCTTGCAGGCGCGTAGCTCAGCTGGTTAGAGCACCACCTTGACATGGTGGGGGTCGTTGGTTCGAGTCCAATCGCGCCTACCAAATACAAAC